>NZ_JBKKRK010000010.1:0-227236 GCF_048847255.1 Pseudomonas algeriensis
TGTGGGAGATTCTATGTTGCAGGGGAACCCTGCAGCATAGAATTAGGGCGATATTCGCTCTGGTTTTTCATCAGGGCGAATGCCACCCGACACAATTTACGGGCGAGGCTCACCAACGCTTGGGTTCTGGCGAAACCTCTTGCCAAGCAGGACTCGTAGTAAGGCTTCCAGACTGGAGACCGGCAAGCCGCCATTGCTGCGGTGTGTGCCAAGCGTCGCAGCTCGCCATCTCCTTTCTTGCTCAGGTGTCTGGGACTGTGTTTTTTTCCGGAGTCCTTTGGCCTCAGGTCCATCCCTAAAAAGGCAATGAACGCATCGCCGCTGGCGAAGTCACCTCGCATGAATGCGGTCGCCAGGCTTGTTGCCGTCAGTTCGCCCACACCCTCAATGGCTTTGCAGCGGTTGATATTCTCAGTAATTCCCGCCCCTTGGCTGGCTTCACGCAATAATTTCTGAATGGCCCGATCGCTTTGCTTGAAGGCGTCCAGTTGCTGGGTCAGGATATCTTTCAGAAGCGGTTCGCCCGACCAGCTCAGCATGAGGCTGACGCGAGCTTTGATCAGTTCTGCACGCTTGCGTAGCAGGCTTCTTAGCACTTTGTAGGCATCGGGAGGTGGTGTCCAGGCACGTAGCCGTTGCTGTTCATTCGTCAGATAACGCGCCAGCAAACGTGCATCACAAGGGTCGGTTTTTGCCCGCTGCCCAATGCTTTCACGGTAATGGGCCACACGATAGGCATCCACAACATAAACCCTGTGCCCCATCCCATGGGCCAGTTCAGCCGTATCCAGGTGATAAAAGCTGGTGGCTTCCAAGGCAATCAAGCTTTGCGCTGGCAACATTTTGAGCCAGCGGACAAGGGCTTCACGATTGTTATCGACGATTTGAATGCTTTTCAGATCCTCGCGATAAGCGACAATTTCAGCCTTGGCGACATCAATACCGATAACCGCTGGAGAGGTAAGGATTGTCATGTCGAATCCTCGGAGCTAGGGTTTAGATGCTTGTCGGGGTCTACCGTAGCGCTGGCTTGCTTCTATCGTCGGTTTTACCGATGAATTCCTTATCGGCGCTTTAGGTAGAAAGGGCGGGACGAGAAGTCTCCCACGGTCCGTACTGGCTAGAGTCGGAATCGAGCTTTTAGTCCTGCCCACCCCTTCAAGTCTAAACATACAAGCGAGCTTGCTCCGGGCGGCGATCCGACGATGAACACACCTCAGTTCTTGACCGGCGGCTTGCGCAACAGGCTGAACGCCATCGCCGCGAGGAACAGCACGCTCAGTAGCAACACCGCCCACAAGCCCATTTTCTTCCAGTTGGTGTCAACGACCGCAGGCACCGCTTCAACCGTTGGCGTCGACGTAGTGGTTCCGTTTACCTTCGCCGAACCCAGCGCCGCCAGGCGTGACGGTTTGTAATCCGGAATCAGCGTGGTCAACGGCAAGTTGGCCGCCTTTACCGTCGCGCTGCCCAGTGCCAGCTGGTATGGCCCTTCGCCCCGTGCCAGGAACACCACTTGGGTCGCCCGCACGGCAAAACGCAGCGCAGGCGCTTCGGTGCCCAGACCGCCGCCGCGCTCATCCACCGTCAGCTTCAATTGTTGAACGGTCTGGCCGGACAACTGCAGCTGGTTTTGCTGCACGTCCTGACCGTTCTGGGTCAGGCGATAGAGCAAGCCACCGCCCATCGGCTGCCACGGATGGCTGCTTTCACGGCGACCGGCCAGGGTCACCGGCGCCAGGCTGTTGGCCTGGCTGAGCTCCACCTGCACCTGCTCGATGTCCAGCCCCATCGGCAACTGCCATGTGTACTCACCGGCCTTCGTCGTGTTGCCGGCAAGCGGTTGCGACCAGACCAACGGCAGCGGCAGGCTTTCGCGGCTGGCGCTTTGCAGTTGGGCTGAGGTCAGCACCGGCGCCGAGGACGGCGAATCCCACAGCAACCGCAAGTACCGCGCCGATTGCCCGGGCAGGTTCACTTCGTGCTGCTCGACCCGCTCATCGGCAAATGTCAGCCGGGCGACCTGCCCTTCCCCCCAGGCCTGCCAATGCTGCAAGTCATCGCTGGCTTCGATGGTGAAGCGCTGGAAGCCGTCGCGCTCGCTGGTCCAGTCGAGGATCAACTGCTGCAGCGGTGCCTTGATTGCGCTGGCATCGAGCAGCCAGCCGCGCAATTCTTCTTCCCCCGCTTCGAGTCGGCTGGACGGCTGCACTTGCACCAACGTGCCGTTGGCGTTCGATTGCACCCGCACGCTGGGCGCGCGCTCGCTGTCGTCCGCGGCGTTGTACAACGGGAACCACTTCACATCGGTGAGGGTGCGATTCTCCCGGCTCTGAGCCGACTCGCGCACCAACGCATAGGCCTGGGCCTGCCCGGCGGCGTTGAAGACCCGCAGGTCACTGAGGTCGGTTTGCCGCGCCTGCAACTGGACGTCCAACGGTAACGGCAAGCGATACCACGGCCCCTCGCCGCTCAAGGCCAACGGCACCTGATGGACAAAATCCTGCGGTTGCTCCTGCGCCGTCGCCGACAAGGCTGCCCACAGCCCGACCACGCCCAACCCGATTCGACTCAACTTGCGACTCAAGACGACACTCCCTCACTGACAGGCATCGGCGGTTCGGCATCGGCGGCCGGCTCCGGACGTTTCGGTGGCAGCGGCGCAAAATAACCGACCACCAGCAACAACACGCCCACGCCGATAAACGACACGATCCGCGCCAGACCGCCACGGTTACTCAATTCGACGAAGAACAGCTTGGCCACGACGACAGCAATCAACGCGGCGCCGATCAGCCACACCTCACGGCGATGGCGCAGGTGACCGCCGATCATCAGGCCCAAGGCAATCAAGGTCCAGACGATGGACAGACCGGCCTGCACGAACATGGATTCAAGCAACGCATCCAGTTCGTACGCAACCCCCATCCACTGGTGCGCACAGCGCATCACCACGGCAGTGAAGAACGCGAACAGCGACACACCGGCGGTCAACTGAGCGATATGCCCGACGCGACTCCAACGGTTTGTCGACTGCTCCACGGCGTTGCGGGCCCACACGTAAATACCGAACAAGGCGAACAGCAGGCCCAGCTCCAAGGGATTGAGCAACGGCACATAGGGCAGTGGCTCAGAGTTGCCGTCACTGAAGGTGTTGGTCAGCCAGAACCAACCGAGCATCAACAGCGCCATCGGTGCCGCCGCGTAGACGCGGTATTCGCGCGGTTGAGCCGATACCGGCCAGGGCAAGGTGCGCGGCGTTGACACCAGCACCAGGTAAAGGCTCGGCAGGATCGCCCAGGCCAACCAGCGCCAGGCGTTGTATTGCTCAGACAGCAACAGCAGGCCGTAACGCAGCTCCAGCATCAACACCGTCATCAGCAGCCAGCAGCCGAGCACATGAGCCGTACTGCGCGCCTGGGCCGGCAGTATCGGCGCGAGCCGTTTCAAGGACATGAAATGCACGGCGAACACCGCAAGCCAGGCCAGCCAACCGAAATCCGCCGCCGGGTGGTAACGGCTGTGCCCGGTCGCCACCAGCACACAGCCCGCCGCCGGGATCAGCAAGGTGCCCAACAACCCCAGCGCCGGCCATTTCAAACGCAGCGACAAGACGCTCCACACCGCCACGCTGGCCGCCGCCACCATCAGCAACAAGCTGCCTTGCAGGTTGGCCGGGGCAAAGCGCAGCACTTCGCTGACCCATGCCAGCGCCCACCAACCGGCACCCCAAATCAGCAACAGCTCGGACAGGCGCCGCAAACTCAAGGCGTCGAGCTCCTTCGCCGAATGCGCCCGTTGCAGCCGCCATGCACCCACCAGCGCCGCCAGTCCCAGAACCAATGGTGTCCAGAAACCGCTGTGGGCCAGCGGACGAAGATCCTCGGCATCGAGCGCCCCCAACAGCGCCGGCCCCGCAGTGAGGAACGCCGCACCGCCCAGCAATTGCAGCAGCAAGCCGAAGACAAAACTCACCCGCTGCTTCAGGTACAGGCTCAACCAGATGATCAACAGGCCGCTGGCCGCCCACACGCCGCTCGCCGTTTGCCAAGGCAGGACGAAGAGCACCGCGAGATTGATCAGCACCAGTCCCGCCAGCAACACCACCGACAAGCCACGCAGCAACCGCACATCGTTGCGCACCATGTCGTCGCGCGCCGCCAGCAGCATGCCGCCGATCAATGCCAGGCCAATCAGCGAAGCACTGAGCAAACCGCTCCAGCCAGCGCTGAACACGGCCGTCGAATCCCCGTCCGCACCTTGCAGGCGCACCAGGAACAACGCACCGCCCAGTAGCTGGACGGCGAACGCCGTGAACAAGAAGCTACGTGATTGCAGGCGCAGGCCAACGAACAGCGTCGCCAGGCCGGCCAATGCCCAGGCGATGGCGGTGCCGTGGGTGGAGAAGAACAGCGGAGCCAGCAGATAAAGGAAGCCTAGGCCCAGCACCGCCAGCACGGGTTGGCCCTGGCGCTCCCAGCTCGCGATATGGTCAGGCTCTGCCTTGCGCAACTGATAGAAGCTGAACAGCAAGGCGCCACCGAGCATCAACGCACCCAGCCACGAACCTTCCAGCAGGCTGCCTTCACCTGAATGCAATTCGCTGACGAAGGCCAGCGCCGAACCCAATTGCAGCAACAGGGCAAAGACTCGCGCGAAGGGCCGTTGTTGGCGCAGGCCCAGCCAGAAGATGCCGGCGCCCTCCACCGCCCATGCCGCGGCAGTCCAACGGGCATCGAGGCCGAGCGGAATCGCCAGACTGCTGAAAATCACGCCCAAGGCGAGGCAGGTTTCAGCCAGCAACACGGCGCGACCGCCCATCAATACGCGGGCCAGACCCATGTAGATCATGCCCAGGGCCAAAGCACTGAACGCTGCGGCGAATTCCAGGTGCTGGACCAACGCGAACTGCAAACCGAAGCCTACCAACGGAGGGCCGAAGAGCATGCTGCCATCGACGTAGTCACCCTTGCGGGCCGACCAGCGCAACATTGCATCGCGGCTGTCATCGTCGGGTCCATCGCTCATTTCCATCAGCTTGCGCCGGGTGAACAGCAAGCCGATCACCAAATACATCAGGAAAAACACAATGAGGAACGGTTCGGTGCTCCACAACAATTCCGGCGTATAGGAACGCAAACCCCAGGCGAAACCAATGCCGAAAGTACCAACAAAGCCAATCAGGTTGAGCAGGCGCCAGGCTTTGAACCAGGCAATCGCGAGGATGCCGGCGTTGAGCAGGATGAAATAGCTGAACAGCCCGACGTGGTTGCCACTGCCGGTGGAGGTGAGGATCGGCGCGGCAAACCCGCCCAGCGCCGCGGCCGCCGCCAGGCCCATGGCATTCTGGGTGACCGCCAGGATCGCCGAGAACACCGTGACCGCCACCAGCAAGGCCAGCGCTGCCTTGGAATCGAGCAATGGATGCAGGCGCATGGCGGCAAACACGGTCAGGTACAGCACCGCAATGCCCGTGCCTTGGAGCATCAATGCATAACTGTTGTTACGTTGGCGCAACCACCAGCCCAGGCCCAACAGGCCCAGCGCGCTGGCCGCGACGCCGGCATAGCGCAATTCGATCGGCACCACCATGCCTTCGGTGGCGTAGCGCAGCAGGAATGCCAGACCGAGGAATAACAACACCACCCCGACCCGCAACACCGTATTACCGCCGAACAGCCAGTTGCGCGCGGCGGTGATGGCGCGATCGAACAGATTCGGGCCACGGGGAACCGCAGGCGCAGGCGACGTCGATTCAAGGGGCAACGGCGCAAAGTCACGATGGGAGGGACGGCTGGAAGCGGCCGGCGCAGGACTCCAGATTTCATCAGGCAACGGCTGGCTGGCCTGGGTGCTCATGACGGAGATGGGTTCGAGGTCTGGCGGCAGTTCCCAGACCAGCTCCGGCTCGGTGCGGGTCTCGGGTTTTGGAGCCTGGGGCGCGACGGCCTCGGCCGCCGGCGCCGGGTCACTCGGCTGGGCGGCCTTGCCGCGTTCGAGCACCGCCAGCCGCGCTTCCAAGGTGAGCAGACTCTGCTGGGCCTCTTGCAACAGGATCTGCTGCTTGGCCGCCTGGATACCCAAGCGCCCCAGTCGAAACGACTGGGCGATGCCGAGCCCGACCAACGCGCCTATCAGCGCATCGGCGAACGACTCGTCCACCACCCAGCCGAGTGCCAGGCCCAACAGTGTCAAAATCCATTGCATATGGTCGATATCCCTAAGCGGCCCGTAGCGGGCATGACCGGGAGGATGCGGTGCCTGGATCAGTCTAGTGGAAACCCCAAAACCCTGCGGGAGCGAGCTTGCTCGCGATGGCGTCGTTTCAGGCGACAGTGATCGTGCCTGACATGCCGCTATCGCGAGCAAGCTCGCCCCCACAGTGGATCGTTGGCGCTTCCAGTACTGAATCCGGCTTCACAACCCGGCGAATCAGGCGCTTAGTATATCGACGAAGCCCAACCGTCGTTGGGCTTCGCTCACATTTCTCGCAAGCGTTATTCCAGCGCTTTCCAGATATCGGTGGCGTATTCGCGAATGGTCCGGTCCGAGGAGAACCAGCCCATGCGCGCGGTGTTGAGCACCGCCGAGCGCCACCATTGCTTGGAGTCGTGCCACTTCTCTTCGACCTTCGCCTGGGCATTCCAGTAAGCGTCGAAATCGGCGCAGACCAGGAAGCGGTCGTAGTCCACCAGCGAATCCACCAATCCGGTGTAGCGCATCGGATCGTCCGGGGAGAACACCCCGCCCCGAATCGCCTGCAACACATCGTTGAGGCGATGGGAGGCGGCGATGTCCGGCGCGGCGCTGAACTCACCGTTGCGCTTGCGCGCTTCCACCTGCTCGGCGGTCAGGCCGAAGATGAACATGTGCTCATCGCCGACGCGCTCGTGCATCTCCACGTTAGCGCCATCCATGGTGCCGATGGTCAGCGCGCCGTTGAGGCCGAACTTCATATTACTGGTGCCCGACGCCTCGAAACCGGCGGTGGAAATCTGCTCTGACAAGTCCGCCGCCGGAATGATGCTTTCGGCGAGGCTGACGTTGTAATTGGGCAGGAAAACCACTTTGAGCAGACCGCGCACGGTCGGGTCGTTGTTCACCACCCGGGCGATGTCGTTGGTCAGCTTGATGATCAGCTTGGCCTGGTGGTAACTGGCGGCGGCCTTGCCGGCGAAGATCTTCACCCGCGGTACCCAGTCCACTTCCGGCTCGGCACGAATCGCCTGGTACAGCGCCACGGTATGCAGCAGGTTGAGCAACTGGCGTTTGTACTCGTGGATGCGCTTGACCTGCACGTCGAACATCGCCGCCGGGTTGACGGCGATGCCCAGGCGCTCGTGAATCAAGTAAGCCAAGGCTTTCTTGCTGTGCAGCCGCTGCTCGGCGAACTGCTTGCGGAACGCCGGCTTGTCGGCGAACGGCTCCAGCTCGATCAGCCGTTCCTCGGGGTTGTCGAGCACGCCAGGCCCCAGAGCGTCGACCATCATCGAGGTCAATTCGGCGTTGGCCTGGAACAGCCAGCGGCGGAAGGTGATGCCGTTCGTCTTGTTGTTGATTCGCTCTGGATAGAGCTTGTGCAGCTCGGAGAACACCGTGCTGCGCATCAACTGGGTGTGCAACCCGGACACGCCGTTGACGCTGTGGGAGCCGAGGAACGCCAGGTTGCCCATGCGCACCCGGCGACCGTTGTCTTCCTCGATCAGCGACACCGAGCGCAGCACGTCGAAATCATGCACGCCCTTGGCCCGCAGCGAATCGATGTGCTGGGCGTTGATCAGGTAGATGATCTGCATGTGCCGAGGCAGCATGCGCTCCATCAACCCTACCGGCCAGGTTTCCAGGGCCTCAGGCAGCAACGTGTGGTTGGTGTAGGACAGTGTGTCCTGGGTGATCTGCCAGGCCGCGTCCCACGCCACATCGTAGACGTCCACCAATTGGCGCATCAGCTCGGCCACGGCAATGGACGGGTGCGTGTCGTTGAGCTGGATCGCCGCGTGATCGCCCAGGGTCAGCACCGAGGTGTGCATGTTGCGATGACGACGCAGCAAGTCCTGCAGCGAAGCGGCGACAAAGAAGTACTCCTGGCGCAGGCGCAGCTCCTGGCCGGCCTCGGTGCTGTCGGCCGGATACAGCACGCGGGAAATACTTTCGGCCCGGGCCACTTCGGCTACGGCGCCGAGGTGGTCGCCGGCATTGAAGCGCTCCAGGTGCAGCTCTTCCATGGCCCGGGCGCGCCACAAGCGCAAGGTGTTGACGCTGGCGCCACGCCAGCCGACCACCGGCGTGTCATAGGCGATGGCCCGCACGGTTTCGGCCGGGGACCACACCTGGCGAGTCTTGCCGGTTTCGTCGGTGACGGTTTCGACGCTGCCGCCAAAGCCGATTGGGTAGACGACTTCAGGCCGCTCGAACTCCCAGGGGTTGCCGAAATCCAGCCAGTGCTCGGTCTGCTCCTGTTGCCAGCCATCGACAATCGCCTGGCGGAACAAGCCGTGTTCGTAACGAATACCGTAGCCATGACCGGCGATACCCAGTGTCGACATGCTTTCCATGAAGCACGCCGCCAGACGGCCAAGGCCGCCGTTGCCCAGGGCCGCGTCGGGCTCCAGCAGACGGATGCGTTCCAGGTCGACACCCAGCTCGGTCAGCGCTTCGCGGGCGGTGTCCAGCAGGCCGAGGTTGCTCAGGCTGTCGTAGAGCAGGCGGCCGATGAGGAATTCCAGGGAGAGGTAATAGACACGCTTCTGGCCCTTGCGGTAGATCTGCCGCGTGTGGTCCATCCAGTGTTCGACCATATGGTCGCGGGCGGCAAGGGCGATGGCTTCGAACCAATCGTGATCAAACGCATGATCGGGATCCTTGCCGACGGCATAAGTGAGTTTGGTCAACACAGCGTCGCGAAATGCCGCAACCTCAGCTTCGCGAACAAGTGGTTCTTGAGTCATTGATGAGACCTCGAACGAGCATGGAATTGTCTGAGCCTAGTCGGTCTGACAGACGGTAAAGGCTCTTGGTTCGGTGGTTTTTCCGTCGGCGCCGGAGAATCGTCGCCAAGGAATTGCCGATGGACGAATGAATGCAGGGGCCGTGCCGGTAAGGGCGGGTTTTGTCGGGACGCAAAAAAAACCGGCAGATGGTCGTTCAAAATTTCACCAGTCCCGGTATGATCGCGCGCCCTGATGCATGCTGGTACACACCGATGATGAAGCCCAACCTGATCGCCGCCGCGGAGATCGACCGACTCGATACCTGGGCCAAGTACTCCGCCCCGATGTGCGGTTCCTGCGTGTCGAGCTGCTGCACGCTGCCGGTGGAGGTGAAGATCAAGGATCTGATCCGGATTGGCATCGTCGATGAGTTCGAACTGGGCGACCCGCCGAAGAACATCGCCAAGCGCCTGCAAAAGGAAGGGATCGTCGAGCGCTACAACCAGAAATCGGAAATCTTCACGTTGCAACGCATGAGCAACAACGATTGCCTGTACCTGGACCGAAAGAGCCGGCTGTGCACCATCTATGAGAAGCGCCCGGACACCTGCCGCAACCATCCACGGGTTGGGCCACGGCCGGGTTATTGCGCGTACAAGCCCAAGGAAGTGGAGCGCGAGCGCAATCCTCGGACGTTGGATCGATTCTGATCGACTGATGGTTTAGCGGTGACTGGCCTACCGCTATCGCGAACAAGCTCGCTCCCACAAGGAATCTGTGCCTGACGCAAAATTTGCGCCGAATAGAGCTCCCCTGTGGGAGCGAGCTTGCTCGCGAAGGGGCCCTGGAAGGCGCCACATAAATCCCAGGCACAAAAAAACGCCCCCGGTCTCACAACCGGGGGCGTTTTTCATTCAGCCTGGGCTAAATCAGGCCTTGGCTTTCTTGGCGGCGCGGGTACGCTCGCTTTCGTCCAGGATCTTCTTGCGCAGGCGGATCGACTTAGGCGTCACTTCGCACAGCTCGTCATCCTGGATGAATTCCAGGGCCTGTTCCAGAGTGAAGCGAACAGGTGGAACCAGGGCGATGGTTTCGTCTTTACCCGAAGCACGCATGTTGTCGAGCTTCTTGCCCTTGGTAGGGTTCACGCCCAGGTCGTTGTCACGGCTGTTCAGACCAACGATCTGGCCGCCGTAGATTTCCTGGCCGTGCTCGACAAACAGCTTGCCACGCGCCTGGAGAGTTTCCAGGGAGTAGGTCAGTGCCTTGCCGGTTTCAACCGATACCAGAACGCCATTCTGACGGCCGGACATGTCGCCCGACTTCATCACGTCGTAACGGTCGAAGATCGAGGTCAGGATGCCAGCACCGTTGGTCAGGGTCAGGAACTGGTTACGGAAACCGATCAGACCGCGAGCAGGGATGTTGTATTCCAGACGTACACGGCCTTTGCCATCCGGCACCATGTTGGTCAGGTCGCCCTTACGCAGGCCCATCTCTTCCATCACCTTGCCCTGGGATTCTTCCGGCAGGTCGATGGTGACGTTTTCGAACGGTTCGTGCTTCACACCGTCAACCAGACGGATGATCACTTCCGGACGGCCTACAGCCATTTCGAAGCCTTCACGACGCATGGTTTCGATCAGTACCGAAAGGTGCAGTTCGCCACGGCCGGAAACCTTGAACTTATCAGCCGAGTCGCCTTCTTCAACGCGCAGTGCAACGTTGTACAGCAGCTCTTTGTCCAGACGTTCCTTGATGTTACGGGACGTCACGAACTTGCCTTCTTTACCGCAGAATGGCGAGTCGTTGACCTGGAAGGTCATGGAAACGGTCGGCTCGTCGACGGTCAACGGCTTCATCGCTTCAACGGTGTCCGGGTGGCACAGGGTGTCGGAGATGAACAGCGAGTCCATACCGCTGATGCAGACGATGTCGCCGGCGGCAGCTTCTTCGACGTCAACGCGGTGCAGGCCATGGTGACCCATCAGCTTCAGGATACGACCGTTGCGGCGCTTGCCGTCGGCGCCGATAGCCACGACCGGGGTGTTCGGCTTGACGCGACCACGGGCGATACGGCCAACACCGATCACACCCAGGAAGCTGTTGTAGTCCAGTGCCGAGATCTGCATCTGGAACGGACCGTCACGGTCAACGGCCGGTGCAGGTACGTTGTCGACGATCGACTGGTACAGCGGGGTCATGTCTTCAGCCATGTCGGTGTGGTCCAGACCGGCAATGCCGTTCAGGGCCGAGGCGTAGACGACTTTGAAGTCCAGCTGTTCTTCGGTGGCGCCCAGGTTGTCGAACAGGTCGAAGATCTGATCCAGAACCCAGTCCGGACGCGCGCCTGGACGGTCAACCTTGTTGATGCACACGATCGGACGCAGGCCGGCTTCGAAGGCCTTCTTGGTCACGAAACGGGTTTGCGGCATAGGGCCGTCCTGGGCGTCAACCAGCAGCAGCACGGAGTCGACCATCGACATCACGCGCTCTACTTCGCCACCGAAGTCGGCGTGGCCCGGGGTGTCCACGATGTTGATGTGGTAGCCGTTCCAGTTGATGGCGGTGTTTTTCGCCAGGATGGTAATACCGCGCTCTTTTTCCTGGTCGTTGGAGTCCATCACGCGCTCGTCGTTGAGCTCGTTGCGCTCCAGGGTGCCGGATTGACGCAAGAGTTTGTCTACCAGGGTGGTCTTACCATGGTCAACGTGAGCAATGATGGCGATGTTGCGTAGATTTTCGATCACTTGTGTATCTCGATCAGAGGATTCGGTGTGCTGACAGGTCGTGGCAGCGATTTACAGTAGAGTCCGACAGTTACAGCGTGTCGGCGGCGTCGGGGGGCCGGTGACGCAGGCCACAGGCAAACAGCCCCGGGCACTTAGCTCGGTCGATAAACGCGCACATTGGCATGCCCCTCACTGAGCAAATGGTGAGCATGCAGGCGACTCATCACGCCTTTGTCGCAATACAGCAGGTACTGGCGAGTAGGGTCCAGTTCCTTGAAACGCGCGTTCACTGCATAGAACGGCATCGTTTGTACCTCGACGCCGGCGATACTCAGCGGGTCGTCCTCAGCATCGTCCGGGTGACGGATGTCGATGATGATCTGACCGGCCAGCGCTTCGCCGACTTCTTCAATCTGGATGTCCTGGCCCAATTCGTCGATGACCCGATCGATCGGTACCAGCCTGGCGTTCTCGATCGCGCGCTCGAGTACCGCCATGTCGAATTCTTTCTCTTCGTGCTCCACGCGCCCGCGCTTGGCCGCCGTCTTCGGATTGACCGAGATGACCCCGCAGTACTCGGGCATGTGCCGGGCGAAATCGGCGGTGCCGATCTCGTTCGCCGTGTCGATGATGTCCTGCTTGTGGCTGGCGATCAGCGGGCGCAGCACGAGTTTCTCGGTCACGCAGTCGATCACCGACAGGTTCGGCAGCGTCTGGCTCGATACCTGGGAAATCGCCTCGCCGGTCACCAGCGCGTCGATGTGCAGGCGGTCGGCGATGCTCGTCGCGGCACGCAACATCATACGCTTCAAAATGACGCCCATATGACTGTTATCGACTTTGCCGAGAATCTCGCCCAGGACTTCTTCGAACGGCACGCTCACAAATAACACGCGCTGGGAGCTGCCGTACTTCTTCCAGATGAAGTGCGCCACTTCCATCACGCCCAGCTCATGGGCGCGCCCGCCGAGGTTGAAGAAGCAGAAATGGCTCATCAGGCCGCGACGCATGATCTGGTAAGCGGCGACGGTGGAATCGAAGCCACCGGACATCAGCACCAGCGTTTGCTCCAGTGACCCCAACGGGTAACCGCCGATGCTGTCGTGCTGGCTGTGGATCACGAACAACCGCTGGTCGCGAATTTCGATGCGCACTTCAACTTGCGGGTCTTTCAGCGAAATCCCGGCGGCGCCGCACTGCCGGCGCAGCTGGCTGCCGACATAACGTTCCACGTCCATGGAACTGAACGGGTGCTTGCCGGCGCGCTTGCAGCGGACCGAAAAGATCTTGCCGGCCAGTGCATCACCATAATGGAGCATGCACTTGGCGAGGATATCGTCGAAGTCCCCCAGCGGGTACTCGTCAACTTGCAGGAAATGCGCGATGCCCGGCATGCAGCTCAGGCGCTCGGTCATTTCCTTCAGCAGCTTGGGTTCGCTGACGCGGGTTTCCAGTTCGAGGTTGTCCCACACACCGTTCACCACCACGGCCGGGTCCAGGTCACGGAGCACGGCACGGATGTTCTTGGCCAACTGGCGGATGAAACGCATCCGTACCGGGCGGCTCTTGATGGTGATCTCGGGGAAGACTTTTACGATTAGTTTCATGAAAACAGCGCGCGAACGGCCAGCCGAAAAAGGGGGGCGCGGATTATAGCGGAAATTGCTCAAGGTTTAACCAGTTTATGTGCAGATGGTTTTGCGTGCACCAAAACGGGTCATTATCGACTGACAGCGCCACATTGCAGTGCGTTATTGTCTGACAATCTTTGATTTGCGCCTGTAAAAGCGTGGATTTGGTGCAAAAAACCCATGGTGGGGCACTGGCATGCAATTTGCTCCCTTGTGAGGCAGGTTGCCTTGGCAGAGTATTCGCGCCGGCATCACCCATATCTAAGGGCACTCCACTACCCGCCCGAAGCCACCCGGAGGACATATGTCGAAGTCGGTTCAACTCATCAAAGATCATGACGTCAAGTGGATTGATCTGCGCTTCACTGACACCAAAGGCACTCAACATCACGTGACCATGCCGGCCCGTGATGCGCTGGACGACGAATTCTTCGAAATCGGCAAGATGTTCGACGGTTCTTCCATCTCCGGCTGGAAAGGCATCGAAGCCTCCGACATGATCCTGATGCCGGACGACGAAACCGCCGTCCTGGACCCGTTCACCGAAGAGCCGACCCTGATCCTGGTCTGCGACATCATCGAACCTTCGACCATGCAAGGCTATGACCGCGACCCACGCGCCATTGCCCACCGCGCCGAGGAATACCTGAAGTCCACCGGTATCGGCGACACCGCTTTCTTCGGTCCAGAGCCTGAGTTCTTCATCTTTGACTCGGTCAAGTTCAAGTCCGATATCTCCGGCTCCATGTTCAAGATCTTCTCCGAACAAGGTTCGTGGATGTCCGACCAGGACGTGGAAGGCGGCAACAAAGGCCACCGTCCAGGTATCAAAGGCGGCTACTTCCCGGTTCCACCGTTCGACTTCGACCACGAAATCCGTACCTCCATGTGCAACGCACTGGAAGAAATGGGCCAGACCGTCGAAGTTCACCACCACGAAGTGGCAACTGCCGGCCAGAACGAAATCGGTGTGAAATTCAACACACTGGTGAAGAAGGCTGACGAAGTCCAGACCCTGAAGTACTGCGTACACAACGTTGCTGACGCCTACGGCCGCACCGCGACCTTCATGCCGAAGCCTCTGTACGGCGATAACGGTTCGGGCATGCACGTGCACATGTCGATCTCCAAGGACGGCAAGAACACCTTCGCTGGCGAAGGTTATGCCGGTCTGTCGGACACTGCTCTGTACTTCATCGGTGGCATCATCAAGCACGGTAAGGCCCTGAACGGCTTCACCAACCCGTCGACCAACTCCTACAAGCGTCTGGTACCAGGCTTCGAAGCCCCGGTCATGCTGGCCTACTCGGCTCGCAACCGTTCCGCCTCGATCCGTATCCCTTACGTTAACAGCCCGAAAGCCCGCCGTATCGAAGCGCGCTTCCCGGATCCGGCTGCCAACCCATACCTGGCCTTCGCTGCGCTGATGATGGCCGGCCTGGACGGTATCCAGAACAAGATCCACCCTGGCGATGCCGCTGACAAAAACCTGTATGACCTGCCGCCTGAAGAGGCCAAGGAAATCCCACAGGTTTGTGGCAGCCTGAAAGAAGCCCTGGAAGAGCTGGACAAGGGCCGTGCGTTCCTGACCAAGGGCGGCGTATTCAGCGATGACTTCATCGACGCTTACATCGCACTGAAAAGCGAAGAAGAAATCAAGGTTCGCACCTTCGTACACCCACTGGAATACGAGCTGTACTACAGCTGCTGATCCAGTAAGCGCCGCCACGCACGGCGTGAACTAAAGAGAGGCCTCCTTCGGGAGGCCTTTTTTATGGGCGCAGGATGCGTGCATGATGGTGCGCCGCTTCCCTTACAAGACGAGATCGCCAATGACTTCCCGCTTGAAGATTTGCCTCGCCCTGTCTGCCGCACTGCTGTGTTCCACAGCCGAGGCCAGCAACGCCCCCGACGCCCTGACGCCGTTGCTCAATGCCATCGGCGAACGCCTGCTGATCGCAGATCAAGTGGCCTTGAGCAAATGGGACAGTGGCAAACCCGTAGAGGACCGTCCGCGCGAGCGCGAAGTCATTGCCGCCGCCGTGGCCCAGGCGCCCACCTACAAGCTGAACGGCGAGACGGTGGAGGCGTTTTTCGCCGCCCAGATAGAAGCCAACAAACTGGTCCAATACATCAACTTGTCCGACTGGGCCCTGGACGGCAAGGCGCCAGACCTGCCGCGCCCGGACCTGGTAGGCGAGATCCGCCCTAAACTCGACCGCCTGCAAAAACGCCTGCTGCAACAACTGGCCGACTTCGCGCCCTACCGCACCGATCCACAGTGCCCGCAATGGCTGGCCCAGGCCACCCACCACAACAAACAGCACCCGGTGCACCGGCTGGCCCTGATCCGGGCAACCGGCGGACTGTGTATATCCACACAATCCTGAGGCCACACCCCCTTTCCCTGTGGGAGCGAGCTTGCTCGCGATGAGGCCAGCATATCCAATACCTCAGCGACTGAGACGCCGCTGTCTCGAGCAAGCTCGCCCCCACACTGGCTTTATGCCGCCATGACATCCAGGCATGACACTGGACTCTGGGCAGGGCGCAACACTTTGGCCAACCGCCCACCGTGACCTATGCTGCAACTATCACCTCTTGTTTTCGGTCAATTTTTCCATGGGTCGTGGTTTCTCAATCTTCTTTTTGTTGCTGCTGACGCTGCCCGCCGCCGCGCAGATCTACAAATACACCGACGCCAACGGCAACACCGCCTACAGCAACCAGCCGCCCGACGGCGTGCCGGCCCAGGCGGTGGAGTTGCCGCCGCTCAACAGCGTTGAAACCCAGGCTCCGACCACCCCGGAAACGCCCGCACCTGCGCAAAACAACGACGCGCCGCGCAACGCCTACGACCTGCTGGAACTGACCGACATTCCCACCGATGAGGCCCTGCGCGCCAACAATGGCACCTTCACCGTCGGCGTTCGGACACAACCGCGCCTGCAAAGCCCCCATCTGTTCAGGTTGCTGCTGGACGGCCAGCCCTATGGCCAGCCTAGCAATGTGCCACGGCTGCAATTGATGAACATCGATCGCGGCGAGCACAGCCTCGCAGTGCAGGTCATCGACGGCGAGCGCCTGGTGCAGCAGAGCGAAACCGTCACCTTCACCGTGCAGCGGGTACACGTTCCTTGAGCCGCTGGTTACTCGCCGCAGCCCTGCTGTTGAGCGCATCGCCGGGCCTGGCGCAGGTCTATACCTACATCGACGCCCAGGGCAATCGTGTCTTCACCGACCAGCCCCGCCCCGGCAATGCCAAGAAACTGCAGCTATCACCGGGCAACCGGATGCAGGCGCCGCCCCCGGGTACAACCTCAACGGCGCCACCGGAGGAACCGCGACCCGAACCATTGTTTCGTTACGAGATGCTCCGGCTGCTGATTCCCGAACCGGACGCCACGATACGCAGCACCGCCGGGGAGCTGATCGTCACCGCCACCAGCGAACCCGGCCTGCAGAAAGGCCATCGCTACCGCCTGCTGCTGGATGGCAAACCCACCGGCGCCGCAGGGCCCAGCCCGGTATTCGCGTTGAAGAATATCGACCGTGGCAGCCATCAACTGGCGGTTGAAATCCTCGACGAGCAAGACCGTATCGTCGAACGCACCGCCAACCAACCCTTCCACATGCAGCGCATGTCCCTGGCACAGAAGCGCCGCGTCAAACCTTGTACAAAGGCCGATTACGGCCAACGTCCCGAATGCCCGCTCGCCGACAAGCCCAAGGAAGAAGAAAGCAGCATCCTGCCGTTCTTCTAATGCCCCTGGAGATGGAGCACCATATTGGTGCAGGCTCCGCACGCCCTACCCAGATCCCAACCCATTTTGGTTCGAAACTACCCGAAAGCGCTGGCAGAACGCCGCGTAAACGAGCGCACAAAGGCTGATTGAGGCTTTAAACGCTTCTTTTCGGAGCCTTGGTTTGGTTTTTGCATTTTCCTGGTATCAGCGCATTAATCGCGCGCGCAATTAGAGGGCTTGCCTCCAATTGCTACGCTTTAAAAGAGGTCCTGATGACCATTAGCGACGCACTACACCGCTTGCTGCTCGACAATCTCACCACCGCGACCATCCTGCTCGACGCCGAACTGCGCCTTGAGTACATGAACCCGGCGGCGGAGATGCTCTTGGCTGTCAGTGGCCAGCGCAGCCATGGGCAGTTCATCAGCGAACTGTTTACCGAATCCGCCGAAGCGCTCAACTCCCTGCGCCAGGCCGTCGAGCAGGCCCACCCATTCACCAAGCGCGAAGCCATGCTCACCGCCCTGACCGGCCAGACCCTGACCGTCGACTACGCGGTAACGCCTATCCTGAACAACCACGCCACCCTCCTGTTGCTGGAAGTCCATCCCCGTGATCGCCTGCTGCGCATCACCAAGGAAGAGGCGCAATTGTCCAAGCAGGAAACCAGCAAGATGCTGGTGCGCGGCCTCGCCCACGAGATCAAGAATCCGCTTGGCGGCATACGTGGCGCGGCGCAGTTGCTCGCCCGTGAGCTGCCGGAAGAAAGCCTCAAGGACTACACCAACGTCATCATCGAAGAAGCCGACCGCCTGCGGAACCTGGTGGACCGCATGCTCGGCTCGAACAAGCTTCCGTCCCTGGCGATGTGCAACGTCCACGAAGTGCTGGAGCGCGTCAGCAGCCTGGTCGAAGCGGAAAGCCAGGGCTGCATCACATTGGTGCGCGACTACGACCCGAGCATTCCCGACGTCCTGATCGACCGCGAGCAGATGATCCAGGCCGTGCTGAACATCGTGCGCAACGCCATGCAGGCCATCAGCAGCCAGAACGAGCTGCGCCTGGGCCGCATCAGCCTTCGCACCCGCGCCATGCGCCAGTTCACCATCGGCCATGTGCGTCATCGCCTGGTGACCAAGATCGAAATCATCGACAACGGCCCGGGGATCCCTGCCGAGCTGCAGGAAACCATCTTCTTTCCCATGGTCAGCGGCCGCCCGGACGGTACCGGGCTGGGGCTGTCCATCACCCAGAACATCATCAGTCAGCATCAGGGCTTGATCGAATGTGAAAGCCACCCTGGCCACACCACTTTCTCGATCTTCCTGCCACTGGAACAAGGAGCCACATCGACATGAGCCGTAGTGAAACCGTGTGGATCGTCGATGACGACCGTTCTATCCGCTGGGTCCTGGAAAAAGCCTTGCAACAGGAAGGCATGACCACCCAGAGCTTCGACAGCGCCGATGGGGTGATGAGCCGCCTGGCCCGTCAGCAGCCGGACGTCATCATCTCCGACATCCGCATGCCCGGCGCCAGTGGCCTGGACCTGCTGGCGAGGATTCGCGAGCAGCATCCTCGGCTGCCGGTGATCATCATGACCGCTCATTCCGACCTGGACAGCGCCGTCGCGTCCTACCAGGGCGGTGCGTTCGAATACCTGCCCAAGCCGTTCGACGTCGACGAAGCCGTGTCCCTGGTCAAGCGCGCCAACCAGCATGCCCAGGAACAACAAGGCCTGGAAGAAGTGCCAGCCCTGGCCCGCACCCCGGAAATCATCGGCGAAGCGCCGGCGATGCAGGAAGTGTTTCGCGCCATCGGCCGCCTGAGCCATTCCAACATCACCGTGCTGATCAACGGCGAGTCGGGCACTGGCAAGGAATTGGTTGCCCATGCCCTCCACCGTCACAGTCCCCGGGCGGCGTCGCCATTCATTGCTTTGAACATGGCGGCGATTCCCAAGGATCTGATGGAATCCGAGCTGTTCGGCCATGAAAAAGGTGCGTTTACCGGCGCGGCCAACCTTCGACGCGGACGCTTCGAACAGGCCGATGGCGGCACCTTGTTCCTTGACGAAATCGGCGACATGCCGGCCGACACCCAGACCCGCCTGCTTCGGGTATTGGCGGACGGTGAGTTCTATCGCGTGGGCGGCCATACGCCGGTCAAGGTGGATGTGCGGATCATCGCCGCGACCCACCAGAACCTGGAAACCCTGGTCCACGCCGGTAAATTCCGGGAAGACTTGTTCCATCGCCTGAACGTGATCCGCATCCACATACCGCGCCTGGCCGACCGCCGCGAAGACATCCCGACCCTGGCCCGGCATTTCCTTGGCCGTGCCGCTCAGGAACTGGCCGTGGAGCCCAAGCTGCTCAAGAGCGAAACCGAGGAATACCTCAAAAACCTGCCATGGCCCGGCAACGTGCGCCAATTGGAGAACACTTGCCGCTGGATCACGGTAATGGCTTCGGGGCGCGAAGTGCATATCAGCGACCTGCCACCCGAGCTGTTGAGCCTGCCACAAGATTCGGCGCCGGTGACCAATTGGGAACAGGCCCTGCGCCAGTGGGCCGACCAGGCGTTGGCCCGCGGCCAATCGAGCCTGCTGGACAGCGCCGTGCCGAGCTTCGAACGCATCATGATCGAGACCGCCCTCAAGCACACCGCCGGCCGCCGCCGCGACGCCGCCGTGCTGCTGGGCTGGGGCCGCAATACCTTGACCCGCAAGATCAAGGAATTGGGGATGAAGGTCGATGGTGGGGATGACGATGAGGGAGATGAGGGTTGATCAGCCTTTAATCCTTCACTGAATTTGAAGGCCCAATCGCGAGCAGGCTCGCTCCCACAGGTTTTGGGAACGACACAGAGCTACTGTGGGAGCAGCCTGCTCCGGGCGGCGATCCGACGAAGCTTTTAGAAACTATGTGCACCGCTTCAATGCACGGCGAACCGCAATTGCCCATGCCCTACAAGCCCGCCCCCATCGGAGCGCCTCAAGAAAACCAGCCCACACAAAAGCCAAAGCCCCGGAATACGGGGCTTTACTCATCCACTGCAGTGTTTTTGTGACAAGCCGTTTAAAACTGGCACGCCCCCTGCAATAGCTAGGTCACTACCCAGTTTTGGGGACCTTGGTACAGGCAGGCCGGGGATTCCCCTCTTTTATACCGGGCTCTCGAGCTCGCTGTTTTGGGGGCCTTGATACAGGCAGGTCAAGGTTTCCCTTCTTTACACCCAGGGCTCTGCGCCAAGCGCGAGCCCTCCCGTTTTGGGAACCTTGGTACAGGCAGGCCGGGGATTCCCTCTTTTATTGCTCTTGGAGACGGATCTCCAGCCGCCAGCGGTCATCGACTTCGCTGCCGGACCATTCCCCTCGCAACGGACGCGCCGCCACCAGCGTCAGCAACAACCCCTTGTCACTCAACCGCACCCGCCAATTCACGTCCTTGCCGTTGAGCTTGAGCTGGCCCTTCTGCGGTCGACCTTCGGCCTGGAACAACAGCGCCACGGAGCCGTCGACGATTTCCCCGTGGAGCTTGGGTTCATTGTTGAACCAGGCTACCAACACCCCATCGCCCGCCTCGATCTGTTGCAGCGCACTGGGGTCAGGCGTGGTCAGACGGCCGATCATCAGCCCGACCATCATGCCGAAGATCGCCAGCGAGCCCAGCACCCGAGGCAATAGCTTCGAACGTCGGTCGGTTTGCGGCGTAGAATGCCGCTCATCTTTATCTGCGGAGCCGTGCATGTTTCACGTCATCCTTTTTCAACCGGAAATACCGCCCAATACCGGCAACGTCATCAGGCTGTGCGCCAACAGCGGCTGCCACTTGCATTTGATCGAACCACTGGGCTTCGAGATGGACGACAAGCGCCTGCGCCGCGCGGGCCTCGATTATCACGAGTATGCCACTTTGCAGCGGCACGCCGACCTCGCCAGTTGCCTGGAAAGCCTGGGGCACCCACGTCTGTTCGCGTTCACCACCAAGGGTTCACGGCCGTTTCATGACGCCAGTTTCGTCGCCGGTGATGCGTTTCTGTTCGGCCCCGAAAGTCGCGGCCTGCCGGCCGATGTGCTCGACGCCCTGCCGGCGGAACAGCGCCTGCGCCTGCCGATGCGCGAAGGCTGCCGCAGCCTGAACCTGTCCAACACCGTGGCAGTGGCGGTTTACGAGGCGTGGCGGCAGAACGGCTTCCGGTAACAAGATTGACAATCCCGGGCCAGAAACCCCTGTGGGAGCGAGCCTGCTCGCGATAGCGGTGTATCAGTCAACTCACTGCTGACTGACGTACCGCTATCGCGAGCAGGCTCGCTCCCACAGGTTTTGTGCCTGGCTATGGAACGGATTACTGAACGGTCGCGCCGCCTTCCTCTTGCATGCGCTGCAGCTCTTGTGCGTACAGAGCATCGAAGTTCACCGGAGCCAGCATCAGGGCCGGGAACGAACCGCGGGTCACCAGGCTGTCCAGGGTTTCGCGAGCGTAAGGGAACAGGATGTTCGGGCAGAAGGCGCCCAGGGTGTGGCTCATCGAAGCGGCGTCGAGGTTCTTGATCAGGAAGATACCGGCTTGCTGGACTTCGGCAATGAACGCCACTTCGTCACCGTTTTTCACGGTCACGGACAGGGTCAGCACCACTTCGTGGAAATCTTCTTCCAGGGCTTTCTGACGGGTGTTCAGGTCCAGGGCCACGCTCGGCTCCCACTGCTGACGAAAGATCGCCGGGCTTTTCGGGGCCTCGAAGGACAGGTCACGGACATAGATGCGCTGCAAGGAGAATTGCGGTGCGGCTTCTTCTTCAGTGGCAGCAGTGTTCTGTTGGTCAGTCATCGCAGATCCTTCTTACTTCAGTTCTATTGATAAGGAATTCAAGCCTTGAGCAGCGCGTCAAGCTTGCCGGCGCGCTCCAAGGCATACAGGTCATCGCAACCGCCCACGTGAGTGTCGCCGATCCAGATCTGCGGCACGGAAGTACGCCGGGCCTTCTGGGTCATTTCGGCGCGCAGTTGCGGCTTGCCGTCGACCTTGATCTCTTCGAAAGCCACGCCTTTGCTTTGGAGCAAGTGCTTGGCTCTGGAGCAGTAGGGGCAGTAATCGCTGGAATAGACAACAACGTGGGGCATGTCACTTCACCAGGGGCAGATTGTCGGCTTTCCAGCTTGCAACGCCACCGGACAGTTTGGCGGCGGTGAAGCCGGACTTCATCAGTTCGCGGGCGAGGGTCCCGGCCTGCTGGCCTTGGGCGTCGACCAGGATTACCGTCTTGGCCTTGTGCTTTTCCAGTTCGCCTACGCGTGCGACCAGTTTGTCCTGAGGGATGTTCAGCGCGCCGACAATGTGACCGGCGGCGTAGTCCTTGCTCGGACGAATATCGACCACGACGCCGGCGTCCTTGTTGACCAGCGCGGTCAGCTCGCCAGTGCTCAGGCTGCGACCGCCGCCCTGCATCGTGTGGGCAACCAGCAAAGCCAGCAGTACGACGAAGATACCGACGAGAATGTAGTGGTTAGTGGCAAATTCAATCAGGTGAGCAACCATCGAAGGAGGTTCCAGGGCGTTAAAATGTCGGCCAGTATACACAGCACGCAAGGCCGGCCAAACCCCGCCCGGCGGTGACGGCACCGGAACTTACCTTTAAACTGCCCGTCCCTTTTCCATCGTCTTCTTTTAACCAGCCACGAGTGGATTCCATGACTACCACGCCTAAACCTTTGGTCCTGATGATTCTGGACGGCTTCGGTCACAGTGACAGCCACGAATCCAACGCCGTATACGCGGCCAGGAAGCCTGTGCTCGATCGCCTGTGGGCCACCGTGCCGAACGGCTTGATCTCCGGCAGCGGCATGGACGTCGGCCTGCCGGACGGGCAGATGGGCAACTCCGAGGTCGGCCACATGAACCTCGGCGCGGGCCGCGTGGTTTACCAGGACTTCACCCGCGTGACCAAGTCGATCCGCGACGGCGATTTCTTCGAAAATCCCACCATCTGCGCCGCCGTGGACAAAGCAGTGGCCGCTGGCAAGGCCGTGCACTTCATGGGCCTGCTGTCGGACGGCGGCGTGCACAGCCACCAGGACCACCTGGTTGCCATGGCCGAACTCGCTGCCAAGCGCGGCGCCCAGAACATCTACCTGCACGCCTTCCTCGATGGCCGCGACACGCCGCCCAAGAGCGCCGAGTCGTCGATCAAAGTACTGGACGACACCTTCAAGGCGTTGGGCAAGGGCCGGATCGCCAGCCTGATCGGCCGTTATTTCGCCATGGACCGTGACAATCGCTGGGACCGCGTCGCCCAGGCCTACAACCTGATCGTCGACGGCAATGCCGAATTCCATGCCGCCACCGCGCAAGAGGGTCTGCAAGCGGCTTATGAACGCGGCGAAAGCGACGAGTTCGTCAAGGCCACCACCCTCGGCGAGCCGGTAAAAGTCGAAGACGGCGACGCCGTGGTGTTCATGAACTTCCGTGCCGACCGTGCCCGCGAACTGACCCGCGTATTTGTCGAAGATGATTTCAAGGAATTCGAGCGCGCCCGCCAGCCGAAACTGGCCGGCTTCGTGATGCTGACTCAATACGCCGCCAGCATTCCCGCACCATCCGCCTTTGCCGCCGGCAGCCTGGACAACGTGCTGGGCGACTACTTGGCGAAAAACGGCAAGACCCAGCTGCGCATCGCCGAAACCGAAAAGTACGCCCACGTGACGTTCTTCTTCTCCGGTGGCCGTGAAGAACCCTTCCCGGGCGAAGAACGCATCCTGATCCCCTCGCCGAAAGTCGCCACCTATGACCTGCAGCCGGAAATGAGCGCGCCGGAAGTGACCGACCGCATCGTCGATGCCATCGAGAACCAGCGCTACGACGTAATCGTGGTCAACTACGCCAACGGCGACATGGTGGGCCATAGCGGCGTGTTCGAGGCGGCGGTCAAGGCCGTTGAATGCTTGGACACCTGCGTGGGTCGCATCGTCGACGCCTTGGAAAAAGTCGGCGGCGAAGCCCTGATCACGGCGGACCATGGCAATGTCGAGCAAATGTCCGATGAGTCCACCGGCCAGGCCCACACCGCCCACACCACCGAGCCGGTGCCGTTCATTTATGTCGGCAAGCGCGACTTCAAGGTCCGCGACGGCGGCGTGCTGGCTGACGTGGCACCAACCATGCTGATGTTGCTGGGCATGGAGAAACCGGCGGAGATGACCGGGACTTCGATCCTGGTCTGACGAAACGTCGCAGGTTTGAGCACAGCTTGTGTGGCGAGGGAGCTTGCTCCCGCTCGATGGCGCAGCCATCGCAAAGGCTTCTGGCCTGATCTACTGTCGAGGGGCTGCTTCGCAGCCCAGCGGGAGCAAGCTCCCTCGCCACAGCAAGCTCGCTCCCACATTGGGGTTTGGTGTTTTTTCGGCCAGTTATCACACAGCCCTAAATGGGCGTTTTTTTTGCAGCGTGGGGCGGGCATACTAGGCCGTCCCTTTCCCTGGTGCCACCCGCCTCTATGCTCCGCGTCCTGATAGCCCTTGCCCTGACCTGCCTGCTCCAACCGGCCTTCGCCGACGAGCGCGCGCAAACCCAACAGCAGTTGGAAGCCACGCGCCAGGACATCGCCGAGCTGAAGAAACTGCTGGGCAAGCTGCAGGAAGAAAAATCCAGTGTGCAGAAAGACTTGCGCGGCACCGAGACCGAGATGGGCAAGCTGGAGAAGCAGGTCGAGGCCCTGCAGAAAGAGCTGAAGAAAAGCGAATCCGAGCTGCAACGGCTCGATGGAGAGAAAAAAAAACTCCAGAGCGCGCGCACTGAACAGCAAAAGCTGATCGCGATCCAGGCCCGAGCGGCCTACCAGAACGGTCGCCAGGAATACCTCAAGCTGCTCCTCAACCAGCAGAACCCCGAGAAATTCGCCCGCACCCTCACTTATTACGACTACCTGAGCCAGGCACGCCTGGAACAGCTCAAGAATTTCAACGAAACCCTGCGCCAACTGGCCAATGTCGAAAAAGACATCGAGTTGCAGCAAGCCCAGTTGCTGGTCCAGAAAAGCAGTCTCGACACCCAGCGCGAAGAACTCGAGAAAGTCCGCAAGGAGCGCCAGGTGGCCCTGGCCAAACTCAATGACGATGTGAAAGCCCGCGACAGCAAGCTCAAGGCCCGCGAGCAAGACCAGGCCGAACTGGCCAACGTCTTGAAGACGATCGAGGAAACACTTGCCCGCCAGGCCCGAGAGGCTGAAGAAGCGCGCCAGAAAGCGCTGATCGCCCAGCAGGAGGCCGAAAAAAAGCGTTTACGTGAAGCCCAGGCCGACGCGGACGCCGGCGACGCGCCGCGCAAACCTGCAAAATCGAGCCCCGGCACGCTGGTTTCCAGCGGTGGAGAAACCTTCGGCGGTGCTTTTGGTTCGGCCCGGGGAAAACTTCCATGGCCGGTCAATGGTCGATTGCTTGCGCGCTTCGGTGAAACCCGCGGCGACGATACCCGCACCAAGTGGGACGGCGTGATGATCAGCGCCTCCGCCGGTAGCCAGGTGCACGCCGTGCATGGCGGGCGCGTGGTGTTTGCCGATTGGCTGCGCGGCGCCGGCCTGTTGGTGATTCTCGACCACGGCAACGGTTACTTGAGCCTGTACGGCCACAACCAGACGCTGCTCAAGGCGGCGGGCGATGTGGTCAAGGCCGGCGAGTCCATCTCCACGGTCGGCAACAGTGGCGGGCAGGATACGCCAGCGCTGTATTTCGCTATTCGTCAGCAGGGTCGCCCCAGCGACCCGGCCCAATGGTGTCGTGCGCAAGGATAAGCGCGCCCATCCTATTAAGGAGTTCGTTCGACATGCTGCATTTGTCCCGCCTCACCTCGCTGGCCCTGACGATCGCCCTCGTGATCGGCGCGCCCCTGGCCTTCGCCGCCGAACCGGCCCCGTCGGCACCCGCCGCCACCGCCGCGACCACCAAGGCTCCGCTGCCGCTGGACGAACTGCGCACCTTCGCCGAGGTCATGGACCGGATCAAGGCTGCCTACGTCGAGCCCGTGGATGACAAACAGCTGCTGGAAAACGCCATCAAAGGCATGCTCAGCAACCTTGACCCGCACTCGGCCTACCTGGGGCCGGAGGATTTTGCCGAGTTGCAGGAAAGCACCAGTGGCGAGTTCGGCGGCCTGGGTATCGAGGTCGGCAGCGAAGACGGCTTCGTCAAAGTCGTCTCGCCAATCGACGATACGCCCGCTTCCAAGGCCGGCATCCAGGCCGGTGACTTCATCGTCAAGATCAACGGCCAGCCGACCCGCGGCCAGAGCATGACCGAAGCCGTAGACAAGATGCGCGGCAAGATCGGCCAGAAAATCACCCTGACGCTGGTGCGCGACGGCGGCACGCCATTCGACGTGACCCTCACGCGAGCGGTCATCCAGGTCAGGAGCGTGAAGAGCCAGTTGTTGGAGTCGGGCTACGGCTACATCCGCATCACGCAGTTCCAGGTCAAGACCGGCGAAGAAGTCGCCAAGGCCCTGGCCAAGTTGCGCAAGGACAACGGCAAGAAGCTCAACGGGCTGGTTCTGGACCTGCGCAACAACCCCGGCGGCGTCCTGCAATCGGCCGTCGAGGTGGTGGATCACTTCATCACCAAGGGCCTGATCGTCTACACCAAGGGGCGCATTGCCAATTCCGAGCTGCGCTTCTCGGCCACTGGCAACGACCTGAGCGAAGCCGTGCCATTGGTGGTGCTGATCAACGGCGGCAGTGCCTCGGCCTCGGAAATCGTCGCCGGCGCCCTGCAGGACCAGAAACGCGGCGTGGTCATGGGCACCACCAGTTTTGGCAAGGGCTCGGTGCAGACCGTGTTGCCGCTGAACAACGATCGAGCCTTGAAGATCACCACCGCGCTGTACTTCACCCCCAACGGCCGCTCCATCCAGGCCCAGGGCATCGTTCCGGACATCGAAGTGCGCAAGGCCAAGATCACCAGCGAGGCGGACAGCGAGTACTTCAAGGAAGCCGACCTGCAAGGTCACTTGGGCAATGGCAACGGCGGCGCCGACAAGCCGACCGGTTCCGGTGCCAAGGCCAAGCCAATGCCGCAGGACGACGACTATCAGTTGGCCCAGGCCTTGAGCTTGCTCAAGGGGTTGAACATCACTTCCGGCCGCTGAGATGTTCCGGCGGTTTACCTTCGTCCTGCTGTGCCTGCTGGCGGGAGCCGTTAACGCGGCGCCCGCTACACCTTCTTCGCCGCATAAGGCGTACCTGAGCCTGATCATCGACGACCTGGGGCAAAACCTGCCTCGGGATCTCCGGGTACTGGCCCTCCCTGGGCCCGTCACCGCTGCGATCATGCCCGACACACCCCATGCCGCCGAACTTGCCCGCGAAGCCCATCGCGCCGGCAAACTGGTCATGCTCCACATGCCCATGGACCCGGCCAACGGGCCGTTCGCCTGGCATCCGGAACTGGGTGTCGAAGAACTGGGCAAGCGCCTGGACGCCGCGTTTGCCGCCGTGCCCTATACCAGCGGCGTCAACAACCACATGGGTAGCCGCATGACCGCCCAACCCAGGGCCATGGCGTGGTTGATGGCGAACCTGCAACAGCGGCACAAGTTTTTCGTCGACAGCCGCACCAGCGCCCAGACGGTCGCCGGCGCCGAGGCCCAGAAAATCGGCCTCGCCAGCGTGTCGCGGGATGTGTTCCTGGATGACGAGCGCACCGAAGCAGCCATCGCCCATCAGCTCCAGACCGCCATCGACCTGGCCCGCCGGCAGGGCTCGGCCGTGATGATCGGCCACCCCTACCCACAGACCCTGGCGGTACTCGAACGCGAACTACCCAATCTCAAGGCTCAGGGCATCGAATGGATCGACATCGAATCGATGATCAGCCTGCGCAGCAACCGAGCAATGGCCGGGCATGGGAAAGATGGGGTTTATCGGTAGCGACGGTAACCGCGTCGCCGCC
Source organism: Pseudomonas algeriensis (assembly GCF_048847255.1). Classification (NCBI taxonomy): domain Bacteria; kingdom Pseudomonadati; phylum Pseudomonadota; class Gammaproteobacteria; order Pseudomonadales; family Pseudomonadaceae; genus Pseudomonas; species Pseudomonas algeriensis. Next base: position 27,980 of record NZ_JBKKRK010000010.1, read on the forward strand.
ATCGCGAGCAAGTTCGCTCCCACAGGGGATCTGCGGTGAACACAAATCTTGTGCCCGATGCAGAACCATTGTGGGGGCGAGCCTGCTCGCGATGGCGGCCGCGCGGCGGGTGAAGTGCTTAGAGATACCGCGCCATGATCGCGTCCACCGTACCGTCCTTGCGCAGTTCGTCCAGGGCCGCTTGGAGTCGGGCAACCACATCGTCCGGCACGTCCTTGTTCAACGCCAGGTACAGCTCGGCACTGTTGAATCGCAGCACGGTCTTGAGATCGCTCACTCCTTCCTGCCGCGCCAGGTAACGCCCGGCCGGGTCTCCGGTGGCCCACAGATCTATCTGGCCACTGATCAGCTTCCTGGCGTTGTCCTGATCGCGCAACACGACGACAGGCTTGAGTCCTTGCTTGGCCAATGTCTCGGCAATAGCGTCGCCCTTGTAGGCGCCAATCTTGTATTCACGCGCCTGCTCAAGCGAGTCTAGGGCAATTTTGCTGTCTGCCTTGGCTAGCATGACCCAGTCGTCCGGGCCGATAGGGCCGACCCATTTGAAGAGTTTCTCGCGCTCCGGCAACCGCGCCGTGACGAACACCCCGTAGCCGGGTTTCTCCAGGGCGAGCTTGTAGATTCGTTCCCAAGGAAAGCGCAATGTCAGGCTGTAAGTAATGTCGGCGCGCTTGAAGATCTCGCGCACGATGTCCACGGCGATGCCATGGATGTTTTCGTCCTGGGCGAAGTTCTTGCCGTTCTTGGCCATGTTGTATGGCGGGAAATTTTCCGTCAGCAATACCACGCCGACATCGCGATGTTCTTGAGCCTGCGCCCCATTGATGAACAACAGCACGGTGCCGGCAAGAAAGAAAACCAAACGTCTGAACATGTCTGACTACCGAAGATCCATGGCGAGCCAAGAGTGCCTCAGGGCCGCAATCATGTCTACGGTCGTTACTTGCCGCCGGCTCAACCTTTCAGGCTAGAGGTTCCAGCCTTCAAGGGTGAGGTAATTAGTTACCGCCAGCCAACAGGCGCGCTCTGGTTAATTGAAACACCGGCCTGACCGGTTTCTATTCATTTAATCAGAGGCAGCGTGTTATGAGATCGATCTTATTTCCGTTAATGGCCGTGCTGTGCGTGTCGGCTATGCAAGGTATTGCTCACAGCAAGGACTATGGCGATGGCCTGCAAAACTTCGCAGCGTCCAGGGTCTTGGAAAATGCGGATGGCAAATATGACCATTGGCGAGGCATCGGTCGGCTGTATACCGACAGTTATTGCACCGCCACACTGCTCGATACTCAGGATTCCACTGTGGCCGGACCAACGCCCGCCTATGTGGTCACCACGGGTTTCTGTACGAGGCAAATCGACGAAAGCAACATGACGGACACCCCCATAAGCGGCCACATCTATTTCAGTTACTTCGCTGACACCCTGTTATTCCAGATCTTCCCGGTAAAAAAAGTGGCATGGCGGAGTATGCATGGCACCAATCTTTCTATCATCGAGCTGAACGTCAGCCTTCAGGAACTCATCAGGGCCGGTATAAAACCATTGAAATTGGCCCAGGGACAGCCGACTGATGGAACCGATGTGTTGACGGTAGGAGCCTCGTTGGGTTTTCCAAAGAACACACTGCGCATGGCCGCGTGCACATTGCAATCTGCCGACGAGGTCATCAAAGGTCAGTTTGTCTGGCGAAACAACATAATGAATCAATGCTCGGATCTGGCGGGAGGCAGTGAAGGAAGCCCCATCCTTGATCGTTACACCAACGAGATTGTCGGTGTGCTGAACACCAGTGCCACACCTGAGGGCTTCACCCCATGCGAATGGCATGTGCCTTGTATGCGCACCAACAGTGGCTATAAACCAGTCCCCGACAACCACTATGGAACTTCGACGGCTTTTCTCAACGGGTGCTTCGTGCAAGGCCATCTGGTCAAGGACGTGACGGCATCTTGCGCGCTTTACCCGTCATTTTCCGTTGACCTGGAAAAAAACAGCCCGGCGCGGTATCAGCGTCTTGTAAAACAGCCTGACGGGACCATCGCAATCCCGACTTGGAACTACCGCTTCAAGATCAGCACTGCCTTTTATCGCCACAAGACAGTTCGTACCGCAAAGCACTGCGAAAACGGCCAAAGCTATAGCGATCCAATCAGCTCGGTCGACGCGTTTATAGACACTGATATCGGCACTCAGCCAGGCGTCTATTTCCTATGCATTATTGGTGTTGACTCCTCGGGACCGGCAGAGCCACTCACTACCCTTTCGCTGCCGGTAGAAATCCTGGACGGCGCTCCGACAGCCCAGCCAAATCTGTCGATCTACGCGGGCATCGGAGTCGCACTGGAACAATCCGAGGATCAATACCATACCTACGCCATCAAGTTCGGCCCGCCGGAAACGACAGACTGCACTGAAGCGCAAGAGTACGAACCCTATGACCCGAGAGGTTATTTGTTCGAAAACGAAGAACTGCCGCAGAAATTCTGCAGCATCGCTTACGACAAAATGAATCAGGAATCCAAGCCCAGGGAAGACTTGTTAAGTCCTGCCACAAGCCGGCAGGAGACCAGCCCGACACTCTGACAGGCACCGGGCTGTTTTCGATGAAGAAACCTATCGAATGCAGATACCGCGCTGCGCCATATAAGCTTTGGCCTCCGGCACGGTGTACTCGCCGAAGTGGAAGATACTCGCCGCCAATACCGCACTGGCGTGACCTTCGAGAATGCCGTCAGCCAAGTGCTGCAGGTTGCCGACACCGCCGGAAGCGATGACTGGAATGCCCAGCGCATCGCTGATGGCGCGGGTGACGCCCAGGTCGAAGCCGTTTTTCATGCCGTCCTGGTCCATGCTGGTCAGCAGGATCTCACCGGCGCCCAGGGCTTCCATTTTCTTTGCCCATTCAACAGCGTCCAGACCCGTGGGTTTGCGCCCACCATGGGTGAAGATTTCCCAGCGCGGGGTTTCGCCGGGGGCGGAAACCTTCTTCGCATCGATGGCCACGACAATGCACTGCGAGCCGAAGTGCTGCGCTGCTTCACCGACAAATTCGGGGTTGAACACCGCGGCGGTATTGATCGACACCTTGTCCGCCCCGGCATTGAGCAGGTTGCGGATGTCCTGAACGGAGCGCACGCCGCCGCCCACGGTCAGCGGGATGAACACCTGGCTGGCCATGCGCTCGACGGTATGCAGTGTGGTATCGCGGCCATCGACACTGGCCGTGATGTCGAGGAAGGTAATCTCATCGGCACCCTGCTCGTCGTAGCGGCGAGCAATTTCCACCGGGTCGCCGGCGTCACGGATGTTCTCGAATTTGACGCCCTTGACCACCCGGCCGTTGTCCACGTCCAGGCAAGGGATGATGCGTTTGGCCAGCGCCATGGTCAGTCCTCAGCCTTTGTAGGAATCGCAGAAAGCTTGCGCTTGCGCGACGTCGAGGGTGCCCTCATAAATCGCACGCCCGGTGATTGCGCCGATGATGCCCGGCGCCTTGGCGTCGAGCAGCGACTTGATGTCACCCAGATTATGGATGCCACCGGAAGCGATCACCGGGATCTTGGTGGCAGCGGCCAGCGCAGCGGTGAACGGTACGTTGCAGCCCTGCATCATGCCGTCTTTGGCGATGTCGGTATAAACGATCGAGGACACGCCGTCGGCTTCAAACTGCTTGGCCAGATCGATGACCTGCACGGAGCTGATTTCAGCCCAGCCATCGGTGGCGACGAAACCGTCTTTGGCATCCAGGCCAACGATGATTTTGCCAGGGAACGCGCGACAGGCTTCAGCGACGAAAGCCGGGTCTTTCACGGCCTTGGTGCCGATGATCACGTAGCTCACGCCAGCCTTGACGTAGTGCTCGATGGTTTCCAGCGAGCGGATGCCGCCACCGATCTGGATCGGCAGGTTCGGATAGCGCTTGGCGATGGCCGTGACCACTTCGCCATTGACCGGCTGGCCTTCGAAAGCACCGTTCAGGTCAACCAGATGCAGGCGACGGCAGCCGCCCTCCACCCACTTGGCGGCCATGCTCACCGGGTCATCGGAAAACACCGTGGAGTCTTCCATGCGGCCCTGGCGCAGACGTACGCAAGCGCCGTCCTTGAGATCGATAGCGGGGATAATCAGCATCTGGCAAACCCTTAAATACGAGTATTCAGCTTGGCTCGGGAATCAGTTTTTCTCGAGCGCCCACAAGTCGCTTTCAATGCTTTCGAACCTTTCTTTAAGGTGCGCCTGCACATCGAAAATCGCCCTGTTGTAATAGTGCGGAGCAATTTCGCGGGTAAACAGGTCAAGAATTTCCGCCGCTTCGAACGAACCAAGGTCCAGCTCGAAACGTTCCTCCATGAACCGCTGGATCTTGCGGTTCGCTTCACTTTCCTGCTCAGGCGTGAGGGTGAGGATCGGCGGTTTCTTGCGTGCCATTACCAGCGTCCGTCCCATGCGGCGAAGTTCTGCAACAGCTGCAGGCCATGGGTATGGCTCTTCTCCGGATGGAACTGCACGGCGAAGCGCGAACCATCGGCCAGGGCCGCGGCGAAATCGACGCCATAGTGACCGCTGCCCACCACCTGCCGCGCGTTGCCGGCGGCGATGTAGTAGCTATGCACGAAGTAGAAGCGCGCCAAGTCAGGGATGTTGTGCCACAGGGGATGATCGACCGCCTGCTTCACTTCGTTCCAGCCCATGTGCGGGACTTTCAGATGTTCGCCATCCTCATGCAGGCCCTTGCCGAAAAACTTTACCTGGCCGGGGAACAGCGAAATGCAATCGACGCCATCGTTCTCTTCGCTGCGATCGAGCAAAGCCTGCATGCCCACGCAGATGCCGAGGAAGGGCCGATCCTGGCTGACTTCGTGCACCAGCTTGTCGAAGCCCAGGCGACGAATCTCGGCCATGCAATCACGAATCGCGCCGACACCGGGGAACACCACCCGGTCGGCTTCGCGAATCACATCGGCATCGCTGGTGATCAGCACCTTGCCGGCGCCCACGTGCTCGAGGGCCTTGGCCACCGAGTGCAGGTTGCCCATGCCGTAATCGATAACCGCGACCGTCTGCATTACAGCACGCCCTTGGTGGAAGGCATCTGGCCGGCCATGCGGTCATCGAGCTCCACCGCCATGCGCAGCGCGCGGCCAAAGGCCTTGAACACGGTTTCGATCTGGTGATGGGTGTTGTGCCCGCGCAGGTTGTCGATGTGCAGGGTCACGTTGGCGTGGTTGACGAAGCCCTGGAAGAATTCCTGGAACAGGTCAACGTCGAAGCCGCCGACGGTGGCACGGGTGTACGGCACATGCATTTGCAGGCCAGGGCGGCCGGAGAAGTCGATGACCACGCGCGACAGCGCTTCATCGAGCGGCACGTAGGCATGGCCGTAGCGACGGATGCCTTTTTTGTCGCCGATGGCCTGGGTGAAGGCCTGGCCCAAGGTGATACCGACGTCTTCCACCGTGTGGTGGTCGTCGATATGCAAGTCGCCCTTGCTGACGATGTCCAGGTCGATCAGCCCGTGACGGGCGATCTGGTCCAGCATGTGCTCAAGAAAAGGCACGCCGATATCAAACCGGGCCTTTCCGGTGCCATCCAGGTTGATCGAGGCTTTGATCTGGGTTTCCAGAGTGTCGCGCTCGACAGACGCCTTACGTTCGGCCATCACCAGCTCCGCAAAATCATTGGGCGAAAAAGGCAGCCATTATAGGGGCGCGAGCGGCAAACAGAAACAAAAGAGGTGACATCACTGACGGGTTGAAACCCGGGCTGTCGGCGATAGACATGTGCATACAAGTCTAAGCCATGCCCATAAACAACTGTGGGAGCGAGCTTGCTCGCGATGAGGCGTGTCAGCCGACATCACTGTCCGCTGACCCACCGCTATCGCGAGCAAGCTCGCTCCCACAAGGGCTGCCCTGACCTGATGATCAGGGCAACGGTCTTAACGGAACAACACCGCCGTCTTCTGCAGGGTCACCCACACACCCCACGCCAACGGAATGCCCACCACCAGCCAGGCGGCGATTGCCAAAGGCTTGGTGCCCGGCGCGGCTTTCCATTCCAGCGAAGTGGTGCTGTCGGCGCCCTTGTCATGGCCCAGCGCCTGTTCAGCGGCCAGTTCGGCGTCGGTCATGAAGTACTTGTCGGCGACCGGACGGACCATCAGGTTACACAGGAAACCCAGCACCAGCAGGCCGGCCAGGATGTACAAGGTGATGTCATAGGCCGCGGCACGCTCGACGCCGATGCTCAGCTGATATTCACGCAAGTAGTTCACCAGCACCGGGCCCAGCACGCCTGCCGCCGCCCACGCCGTCAGCAGACGACCGTGGATCGCGCCAACCATCTGCGTACCGAACAGGTCCGCCAGGTAGGCCGGCACGGTTGCGAAACCGCCGCCGTACATCGACAGGATGATGCAGAACGCCGCCACGAACAGCGCGATACTGCCCAAGTGACCCAGGTTCGGGATCAACGCGTACAGGGCAACACCCAATGCGAAGAACACGAAATAGGTGTTTTTACGGCCCAGGTAGTCCGAGAAGGACGCCCAGAAGAACCGGCCACCGATGTTGAACAGGCTCAACAGACCGGTGAAACCGGCCGCAATGGCAGCGATCTGGCCCAGTTGCACGGCGTCCAGCTGACCGAAAGGCAAATCGTTGCCCAGCAGTTTGCCGCCAAACACTTCCTGCAGCAGTGGCGAAGCCATGCCCAGGATGCCGATACCGGCGGATACGTTCAGGCACAGCACCAGCCATACCAGGCGGAACTGCGGGGTTTTCCAGGCAACATTCACGTGAACGTGACGATGAGTGATCATCGCGTTCGCGGCTTTCTTCGGTGCCGGGGTCCAGCCTTCAGGCTTCCAACCGGTTGGCGGAACGCGGTACGACAAGGCGCCACCGATCATGAACACGAAGTAGATCGCGGCCATCACCAGGAAGCTCTGCCAGACACCCACCTCGGTCGGCGTAGCGAAATGGCTCATCAGCGCCGCAGCCAGTGGAGCACCGACCATCGCACCGCCACCAAAGCCCATGATCGCCATGCCGGTCGCCATGCCGCGCTTGTCCGGGAACCATTTGATCAGCGTCGAGACTGGCGAGATATAGCCCAGGCCCAGGCCAATGCCGCCGATCACACCGGAACCGACCCACATCAGCCAGATCTGGTGGGTATAGATACCCAGCGCGGAAATCAGCAGGCCACCGCACCAGCACAATGCCGAAACAACGCCGGCCTTGCGTGGCCCGGCGTGTTCCAGCCAGCCGCCCCAAATGGCTGCCGAGCAGCCCAGGAAGATGAAGAACAGGGTGTAGATCCAGCCGAGCATGGAGATCGGCCAGTCACATTGGGACGAAAAGATTTGCGAGATGAAGCTCATATCCGGCGCACAGGCGACAGGCTTGGTGATACCCAAGGCCTTGGACAGTGGCAACCAGAACACCGAGAAGCCATAGGCCATGCCGATGCAGAGGTGGATGGCCAGCGCGGCCGGTGGAACCAGCCACCGGTTGAATCCGGGCTTGGCGATGATACGTTCCTTGGAGAGGAACGCAGGCTGGTCGGCGATGCCGTCCGCCGTGATGCTCGTGCTCATTGTGTATCCCCCAGTTATTGGAATGGTTCGCCAGCCACACCTCACCCTCAGCCTTCTTGCACGCAGGCATGACTGTATTCTGTGGTGAAGCTCCATTTTAGTGCGACATCACGTCGCAGAAGGACGGACGAACCGACAAAGGTTAACATTTGCTCGTGACAGAAAAACCAAAGTGCTATCACCTTTTTTCTCTCACTCGTCTTATCGCGCCTCTGCTGACTTTCTGTAGGGGGCAATTCGTTTATTTTTCAGGAATTTCCATGCCCATCGTTGTCGAGCACCTGAATGAAGCCACTCGTCAGGACGAGCAGGATCTGCAGAAAATCTATCGGGACGCGCCGGTCTGGCTGTTCGAGCCGTTCAGCGACGCCGCGCGACTCATAGAGAAATGTCTCGAGGAAGGCTCGTTGATCGCGGCACGCTTCAACGATCGCCTGCTCGGTGCAGCACGACTGCAACGGCACCAGAACGTCTGGCGCTTGTCCCACTTATGCGTGCGAAACGTCACTCGCCGCCGGGGCGTGGCGGAACGGCTGGTGAGCGAAGCCCGGAGGATGGCTGAGCAAGGCAACGCCGAGCTGCGACTTCAGGCGCCTGCCGGGCATCTGGAAGCCCAGGCCTTGGCGGCGAAATTGAAATTACCTCTGGATGTCGAATAGCTCCCTCGCCACGGGGACCGCGCCTGGCCGGGTAACGGCAGCTCGAAAAATCGATCCCTCAACGCTCCACCGACCCGGGACGTTATACTCCCTGGCAAAATTTGAACTCAACCTATAAGGATTCGCCCATGAAAGCGTTCGGCAAAATCCTGGGTCTGGTACTTCTCGGGCTGTTGCTGATCATTGTGGCCCTGGGCTTTGCCCTGACCCACCTCTTCGATCCCAACGACTATAAAGAAGAGATCCGCCAGATAGCCCGCGACAAAGCCCACATCGAGCTGACACTCAATGGGGACATCGGTTGGAGCCTGTTCCCATGGCTGGGTCTGGAACTGCACGAAGCCAGTGTCGCCACCCTGGCCAACCCAACCCAACCTTTCGCCGACCTGCAGATGCTCGGGCTGTCTGTCCGGGTGATGCCGCTGCTGCGCCGCGAAGTGCAGATGAGCGATGTCCGGGTCGAAGGCCTGAACCTGCGCCTGAACCGTGACAAGAGCGGCCACGGCAACTGGGAAGATATCGGCAAGGCGCCCACCTCCGCATCCACCCAGGAAGCACCAACGCCCGTCGAACAATCCACCCCGCCGGCCAGCGCACCGGCAGAAAAGCCGGCCCAGCCAACACGGTTGGACATCGACAGCCTGACCGTGAACAACGCCCGAGTGGAATACACCGACGAGCAGACCGGCAAGCAGTTCAGTGCCGAAAGCATCCAGTTGAGCACCGGCCCGATCCATGACGCTACCAACATCCCGGTTACCCTCACGGCGTTCCTGTCCAGCAACCAGCCGGCCGTCCGCGTGCGCACCGAGGTCACTGGCGAACTGCGCTTCGAGCGCGCTTTGCAGCGCTATCGGTTCGAAGACCTGAAGCTGTCCGGCGAAGCCACCGGCGATCCCTTGCAAGGCAAGACCGTGAGTTTCGCGGCCCAAGGGCAACTTTCCCTGGATAAAGCGGCAAACGTCGCCGAGTGGACCGGGATCAAGCTTTCCCTCAACCAACTGCGTGCACTGGGCGAGTTGAAGGTCAACGACCTCGACAAGACGCCACAACTGAATGGCGGCATTTCGATTGCCCAATTCGACTTGGCAAAGTTTGTCGACAGCGTTGGCCAAAAACTGCCAGCCATGGCGGAGGGCAGCCTGAGCAAGGTCGAACTGGCGAGCCGCATTGCCGGCACGCCGAACAGTGTCGAGCTCAACGACATCAACTTGAAGGTCGACGACAGCAGTTTCAGCGGCCGTATCGCTGTGGAAGACTTTGCCAAACAGGCCCTGCGCGTGCAGCTCAAGGCCGATACGTTCAACATCGACCGCTACCTGCCGCCAAAGTCCGCCGAAGCCGACAGCTCCAAGGCAGCCCGCGAGGCCGAAGTCAGCAACACCGAGGCCAGTGCCATGGCCGGCGCCGGCAGCACACCCCTGCCAAGCGCTCCAACCCAAGGCGCCTGGAGCAATGATCGGCTGTTTCCGGTGGAGCGCCTGAGCAAGCTGGACATCGATGCCGACCTGACCTTCGGCCAACTGACCCTCGACAAACTGCCGATCCAGAACGCCGCGCTCAAGGCGACCGGCCTGGGTGGCCTGTTGACTCTGGAGAACCTGCGCGGCGACCTGTACAGCGGCAACTTTGAAACCAAGGGCACCCTGGACGTACGGCAGCCTACGCCACAGTTGAGCCTGCAAACCCGCATCAACCGGGTGCCTGCCGAGAAAATCATCGAAAGCCAAGGCAAGAATCCGCCGGTCAAGGGTCTGGTCACGCTCAACAGCGCGATCACCGCCAACGGCAACAGCCAAAAAGCCCTGATCGATAGCCTTAATGGCACGGCCGGTTTCGTCATCAATGATGGCGTATTGCTCAATGCCAATCTTGAACAGCAACTGTGCAAAGGCATCGCCACGCTGAACCGCAAGTCACTCACTGGCGAACCTCGCGGCAAGGACACGCCGTTCCAGCAGCTCAACGGCAACCTCACTTTTACCAACGGCGTTGCCCACAACCCAGACCTGAAAGTCCGCATTCCCGGCATGACCGTCAACGGCAACGGCGACATCGACCTGCGCGTGCTGGGCATGGACTACCGCGTCGGCGTGATCGTCGAAGGCGACAAGAGCGACATGCCCGACCCTGCCTGCCAGGTCAACGAACGCTACGTCGACGTCGAGTGGCCGTTGCGCTGCCGCGGCCCGCTGGAGTTGGGTGCCAAAGCCTGCCGCCTGGACAACGATGGGCTGGGCAAGGTCGCGGCGAAACTGGCCGGAGACCGCCTCGGCGACAAGATTGACGAGAAGCTGGGCGACAAAGTCAGCCCTGAGCTCAAAGACGCGCTCAAGGGGCTGTTCAAGCGATGACATCCGAGCAGTTTTCCGCCGCGGTACTGGATTGGTTCGACCGCCATGGACGCCACGACCTGCCCTGGCAACAGGGCATCACGCCTTATCGGGTGTGGGTCTCGGAAATCATGCTGCAGCAGACCCAGGTCAGCACCGTGCTCAATTACTTCGACCGGTTCATGGCCGCCCTGCCAACGGTCCAGGCTCTCGCCGACGCGCCGGAGGATGAAGTGCTGCATCTGTGGACCGGATTGGGCTACTACACCCGTGCACGCAACCTGCAGAAAACAGCGAAAATCGTCGTGGAGCAATACGCCGGGGAATTCCCCCGGGATGTGGAAAAACTCACCGAACTGCCGGGGATCGGCCTGTCCACCGCTGGCGCCATCGCCAGCATCAGCATGGACCTACGGGCGCCGATCCTCGATGGCAACGTCAAGCGGGTGCTGGCGCGTTTCACCGCCCAGGAAGGCTACCCGGGCGAACCCAAGGTTGCGAAACAGCTATGGGCCACCGCCGAGCGCTTCACGCCGCAAGACCGCGTCAACGCTTACACCCAGGCGATGATGGACCTGGGCGCCACGCTGTGTACCCGCAGCAAGCCCAGTTGCCTGTTGTGTCCGCTCAAAAAAGGTTGCGAGGCGCACATGCTGGGCCTGGAAACCCGCTACCCGATTCCCAAGCCACGCAAGGAAGTGCCCAAGAAGCGCACCTTGATGCCCATGCTGGCCAATCGCGAGGGCGCCATCTTGCTTTACCGTCGCCCATCCACCGGCTTATGGGGCGGCTTGTGGAGTCTGCCGGAACTCGATGGCCTGGATGATCTGCAGCACCTGGCCTTGCAACATTCCCTGGAGCTGGGCCCGCAACAGGCAATGCCAGACCTGATACACACTTTCAGCCACTTCCAGTTGGCAATCGAACCCTGGCTGGTCCGGGTCCGGGAAACCGGCCACCACGTGGCCGAGGCCGACTGGCTCTGGTATAACCTCGCCACCCCGCCGCGCCTGGGCCTTGCCGCCCCGGTCAAAACCTTGCTCGAACGCGCGGCCGCCGTATTGAATGCAGGAGAGTTGCAATGACCCGCACCATCATGTGCCGCAAGTACAAAGAAGAACTGGAAGGCCTGGAACGCGCGCCGTTCCCGGGCGCCAAAGGCCAGGACATCTACGACAACGTCTCGGCCAAGGCCTGGGGCGATTGGCAGAAACACCAGACCCTGCTGATCAACGAAAAACGCCTGAACATGATGAACGCCGAAGATCGCAAATACCTTCAAGGCGAGATGGAGAAGTTCTTTTCCGGCGAAGAATACGCCAAGGCCGAAGGCTACGTGCCGCCGTCCGAATAAGCCTTCCAGAGCGGGGGCGAATCGTAAGCGACGGTAATAATTAAATATTTTTTGATAACTCGCTTGACGCCCCCCTGAAAAACCCGTTTAATGCGCCCCGTTGCCCAGATAGCTCAGTCGGTAGAGCAGGGGATTGAAAATCCCCGTGTCGGCGGTTCGATTCCGTCTCTGGGCACCAAATACCGAAAACCCCGATCAAGAAATTGATCGGGGTTTTTTTATTGCCTGGATTTTTCTTCCGCCGCCCTATCGACTCAGCTACATTCGTCCGCTCCCCTCCAGCAAGCGAGTCGAAATGGACATCACTGGCATCCCCTTCGGCACCACCGATTGGTCCACCATCGAGCCCACCGAGCATAAGGGCATTACCGGAACCGCTTATTGGCGAACGCGGCAGTTCGGGAGCATTCGGGTACGGATGGTGGAATACACCGCCGGTTACCTGGCCGACCATTGGTGCACCAAGGGCCATATCCTGTTTTGCCTAAAGGGCGAGCTCGATACCGAGCTCGAAGACGGCCGGCAATTTCTGCTCAAGCCAGGCATGAGCTACCAGGTGGCGGACCAGGCCGAGCCCCATCGGTCTTCGACTTCATCAGGGGCCACGCTCTTCATAGTCGATTGAGATTCGAAGCGTCCGCGTCGAAGCTGTAGGATAGATCGTCTTATCCATCAGGAATCCGACCATGTCATCGGCGAACAAACAGCACAAACGCAGCCAGCGCGCGAAGGCGAAAGCCAAGAACAACCGCATTCAGCGTGCTGCTGCGCCAAACGATTTCCTTGACCCGAACGATGAGCGCATCGACTTGGAAACCGTGGACTTGTCGGATCTGTTCCGACTCATGAGCGCCGCCGAAAAGGTCAGCCAGAAAGCCATGTGCGAAGCATTCCTGGCACATCCGCTGCTGGCGCTCGTGTTGGAACAGGAAGGCGAAGAAGAGGCCACCGACTTCATCATCACTGCATTGATCGAGTACCGTCGCCTGACCACGGGTGTCGATGAGCAGACCGCGCTGGATTGGGTGGAAAGCAAGCAATTCCAAGCCGACTATGTGGCCGCATCCCAAGCACTGAGCCAAGGCCAAGCCTGATTTTACGGCGTAGCCTATCGTGGATTACGCCCAACGGCTGGACACCCGCCGTGGAGGTAATGAACACCTCTTCGCCGGCCAATACCAGGAGCGACAGACCGGCATGCTGCCCGAACAATAAAGCGGGCTATTGACGATCGCCCACCCAATAAACCTGTGTAAGATTGATGCGTTTTTTCCTGCAACGCTCCACTCAAAGAGCTTCATTCTGCATGCCTGCACCGTCCGCCCCTCCGTCCTCCCTGATCCAGGCATTGCGGACTGAAACCGCTGAACTGCACATTGCCCTGGAGAAACGCTTGCCGTTTTTCTCGGAGCAACTGGATCTAGGCCTGTACCGGCGCTTGATAGCGGCATACCACGGTTTTTATGAGCCACTGGAACGTCGCCTCCATATTCTCGCGCTGACGCCGACGGGGCTGGACCAATCCCTACGCATCAAGCTGCCGGTGCTACGAGCGGATCTCATGGCGCTGGGTCTGGACGAAATGGCGATTGACTCGCTGCCCGTCTGCCAACTCCTGCCGCAGATTGATTCTCCGGCCGCCGCCCTCGGCGTTTCCTATGTGCTGGAAGGCGCAACATTGGGCGGACAGATCCTGCGACGCAGGGTGGCCGAACAGTTAGGTCTCGACTCATCCAGCGGTGCCGCTTTCCTCGACGTTTATGGAGAACTTACCGGCCGGCGCTGGAAGGATTTTCTTCAGTATCTAGGTGACCGGAACCTTGGCGCCGACCAGATGCTCGAAGCCACACGCGCTGCCAAGGCGACATTCATCTGTTTTGAACGCTGGCTGGCCAGTCAGGAGGTTCTGTTATGAAACCGGAAAACCAAGAAGCCTTCGAAGAATTGCTGGCCAATTGCGCAGACGAACCGATCCGCTTCCCCGGGGCCATCCAGCCTCACGGCGTATTGCTGATGCTGTCCGAGCCTGATTTCGTGATCCGCCAGGTCAGCGCAAACGCGCAACAACTGACAGGGTATGATCCTCAAGAGCTTCTCGGTCTGCCCCTGGATGCACTGTTTGGGCAGGAACAGGCCGCAACCCTTCTGGAAGCTTTCCGCACCGAAATTGAAAGAGACAACGTTCCGCTCGACATCGTAGTGAACCAGCAGCGCTTCGACGCCCTGATCCACCGCCATCAGGGCGCCTTGATTGTCGAACTGGAACAGCACCTGACCGACTACCGCCCCGAGGGCGTCAATGGCGAGGCCAACCTGGGCCGCATGCTGCAGCGTCTGCAAAGCGCGAAAACGCTCCAGGCTTTGTACGAAATCAGCGTGCGGGAGATCCAGGCCATGACCGGATACGACCGCGTCCTGATTTATCGTTTCGAGGAAGGAGGCCACGGGCAAGTCATTGCCGAGGCCAGCGCGCCTTCGATGGAGCTCTACAAGGGCTTGTTTTTCCCAGCATCGGACATTCCGGAACAGGCTCGCGAGCTGTATCGCACCAACTGGTTGCGCATCATCCCCAACGCCGACTACACGCCGGTACCGCTGATGCCCGAGCTGCGCCCCGACACGCAGGCGCCACTGGACTTGAGCTTTTCCACGCTGCGCAGCGTCTCGCCGATTCACCGTCAATACATGAAGAACATGGGCGTGTTGTCATCCATGAGCATCTCGCTGATGAAAGGCGAGCAATTATGGGGATTGATCAGCTGCGGCAACCGCCAGCCGCTGCATGTTCCCCACCAAATGCGCATGGCCTGTCAGACGATCGGCCAGATCCTCTCACTGCAGATCAGTGCGATGGAGGCTCTTGAACTGGCAGGGCAACGGGACGCCAAGCTCGAAGACCTCGGGGCGCTTGCCACTCTCATGGCCGAATCCAGCGAAAACGTCTTTGACAGTCTGTCCCACGACCCACAGCGTCTGATGGAACTCACCGGGGCCAATGGCGTTGCGATCATCGAGGACAACAAGCTGCATCGCCACGGACAGTGCCCGGAACCGGAGCAGATTCGTGAATTGCACAAATGGATAATGGAAACCGACCAACCGGTTTTTGCTCACCATAACCTGGGCGAAATTTTCGCGCCGGCCAAGGCTTATCCGGAGGTTGCGAGCGGTGTGCTGGCGATTCACCTGCCCAAGCCAGTGGAAAACGGCGTGCTGTGGTTCCGCCCCGAGGTCAAGCAAACCATCAATTGGAGCGGTGACCCTCAAAAACCCCTCGACCTGGAGCAAAGCGCGACCGGACTACGCTTACGCCCGAGGACGTCGTTCGAAATCTGGAAAGTCGAAATGGGGGGCATCAGTACCAAATGGAGCCATGGCGATGTATTCGCCGCCAACGACCTGCGGCGCTCGGCCCTGGAAAACGACTTGGCACGGCAAGTTCGCAAGGAGCGCCAGGCGGTGCAGGCCCGGGATGAGTTGGTTGCAGTCGTGTCCCATGATTTGCGCAACCCGATGACAGTCATTTCCATGCTGTGCGGCATGATGCAAAAGGCTTTCAGCTCCGATGGCTCTCACAGCTCGAAGCGAATTTCTTCGGCCATCGATACCATGCAGCAGGCCGCCAGCCGTATGAATTCGCTCCTGGAGGACCTTCTCGACACCTCGCGCATCGACGCCGGCCGCTACACCATCCACCCCAAGCCGATGGACGTGAGCCAGATATTCGAAGACGCGTGTTCATTACTGACGCCGCTGGCCTCTGCCAAGGCCATCGATATTTCTTTCCACGCCGAACCCAACCTCAGGATCAACGCGGACCCGGAGCGATTGTTCCAGGTGCTGTCCAATCTGATTGGCAATGCCATCAAATTCACGCCGCGGAAAGGTAGCGTAGGTGTCAGCGCAATGTCGGTGGGCGATGAGATCGTATTCAGTGTCCGCGACACTGGTGAGGGCATCGCGCCAGAACAACTGCCTCATGTTTTCGACCGTTACTGGACCACCAAGGACGGCAACCCGAACGGCACCGGCCTCGGCCTTTATATTTCCAAGGGGATTGTCCAGGCTCATGGCGGTAAACTGCAGGCCGAAAGCCAGCCAGGCAAAGGCAGCGAATTCCGCTTCACCGTGCCGAAAATCGATTGAGCCGGCCACCGCCCCCTAACGAATTGGAAACCGAAGCCCAATGGCCTCACTGAACAAACAGCAGAAACGCGCCAAGCGCGCCAAAGACAAAGCCAAGCAAATCCGTATGACCGGGCGCAAATCCATCCCGATGTACGGCGATCCGGCTCACGCCACTGCCCAGCCGCCGGTCTATGTGCTGGAGCTATTCGCCAAGTTGCGTGAAGCCGAGGCCGTCAGCCGCAGCCAGATGCTCGACACGCTGCTTGCCGACGTTAGCGAAATGATCATCGAGCGTCCGGGCCTGCTGGACCTCAAGAACGCGGAAAACGAGGGCATGGCCGCCACCAACCTGGCCGCCGATATGCTGGTGGACTACCGCATGTGGGCCGACGACATGGACCGCGAGGCCGCCCAGCGCTGGCTCAGCACGCCGGAATTCATCAAGGATTTCAGCGAGGCGCTGGACCGTTATCGCCAATCCATGGAAGAGCCCGCCAGCGAGTAAGCTCTCGGCTACTCGCTGCTGTTCCAATGGAACACTAGCTTGCGCGCGGCTCCGCTGCCCACTTTGGCGGTGTCGCGACGCTCCTCGCCGTTACGCGTCGCTATCACGCTGTAACTGCCCGGCGGCAGTTGTACGTACACCAACGGGCCTGCGTCGCTGAGCGTCAGCAATGTCTGTCCCGATGAACTCTGCACGGTCACCTTCACATCCGGGACGTATTTGCCCTCCGGGCCGATCGCAAAAGTCATGTGCAGGTTGTAGCCCTGGGCCTGTTCGATGGCCCGGGCTTCGTCCTCGCCGATACCGCCGGACAGGTAGCTGATACCGTTCTGTTGCATGGGCTGGACCTGGACGCCTGCGTTGTCGATGGGCGCGAGGTTGGTGGCGTTGAGCATGATGGGAAAAAGCAGCGCACCCAGAACGATGGGGCAATATAGCAACTTCATGACCACAACTCCTGATAAGGAACACCACCTCGTTTGATCGTTTTATGAACACCCATGTTCAGATCGATTGGAAGTTGAGCCGAATGCCAAACGGAATAGACAACGCTCATCCGGTTAACCCTTCCCACCCCCGCCCAAAGCTGGCACCATCGCGCCTTTTTTTACGCGACTCCCCGGGCAAATCGCCGATGAACAGGGTTCAAACAGCCGTTCGGTTGTTGATGGCGCGACAGTCTGCTGCGCCGATGCGACAACCTGTCACTCATCATCGGTCTACCGTCCGAAGCGCTGTTGGCTGTCATTCGGACGCATGCTAGCTTGGCCGCCTCGCCAGGAAGGCTGCCAATAGCAAGGGAGCACAAATCATGAGGATCGCACATGGCCCAGGCCACGCCCGCGCTTGAAATCCGCAACTTGCACAAACGCTACGCAAAGCTGGAGGTGCTCAAAGGCGTCTCGCTGACCGCTCGCGACGGTGACGTGATCTCGATCCTGGGTTCCTCCGGCTCCGGCAAGTCCACGTTTTTGCGTTGCATCAATCTGCTGGAAAATCCCAACCAGGGTCAGATTCTGGTCGCAGGTGAGGAGCTCAAGCTCAAGGCTGCCAAAAACGGTGAGCTGATTGCCGCCGATGGCAAACAGATCAATCGCATGCGCAGCGAGATTGGTTTTGTATTTCAAAACTTTAATCTCTGGCCGCACATGAGCGTGCTCGACAACATCATCGAAGCCCCGCGCCGCGTGCTGGGCCAGAGCAAGGCCGAAGCCGTGGAAGTGGCCGAAGCCTTGCTGGCCAAGGTCGGCATTGCCGACAAGCGCCACGCCTACCCTGCCGAACTGTCCGGCGGCCAGCAACAACGTGCCGCCATCGCCCGCACATTGGCGATGCAACCTAAAGTCATTCTGTTCGACGAGCCGACTTCCGCCCTTGACCCGGAAATGGTCCAGGAAGTACTAAGCGTGATCCGCGCCCTCGCCGAAGAAGGTCGTACCATGCTGCTCGTAACCCACGAGATGGGCTTCGCCCGCCAGGTATCGAGCGAAGTCGTGTTCCTTCACCAAGGGCTGGTCGAGGAGCAAGGGTCGCCACAGCAGGTCTTCGAGAACCCGCTTTCGGCGCGCTGCAAACAATTCATGTCCAGCAACCGCTAACGGAGCAATATATATGCAGACCTACAAGAAATTCCTCCTGGCCGCTGCCGCCAGTCTGGTCTTCTCGGCCAGCGCCATGGCTGCTGAGAAACTGAAGATGGGCATCGAAGCGGCCTACCCGCCGTTCAACAACAAAGATGCCAGCGGCAACGTTGTCGGCTTCGACAAGGACATTGGCGACGCCCTGTGCGCCAAGATGAAAGTCGAGTGCGAAGTGGTCACCTCCGACTGGGACGGCATCATTCCGGCCCTGAACGCCAAGAAGTTCGACTTCCTGATCTCCTCGCTGTCGATTACCGAGGAACGCAAGCAAGCCGTGGACTTCACCGAGCCGTACTACTCCAACAAGCTGCAATTCATCGCACCAAAGGCCACCAAGGACTTCAAGACTGACAAGGCCTACCTGGCCGGCAAGACCATTGGCGCACAACGCGCGACACTGGCCGGCACCTGGCTGGAAGACCGCAACATGGAAGATGACTACAACGTAAAGGTCACGCTCTACGACACCCAGGAAAACGCTTACTTGGACCTGCTCTCGGGCCGCGTTGACGCCATCCTGGCGGACAAATACGTGCAATACGAATGGCTCAAGAGCGAAGACGGCGCCGCCTTCGAATTCAAAGGTGATCCGGTGGTGGAAAGCGACAAGATCGGTATCGCGGTGAACAAGGATGACGACGAACTGCGCAACAAACTGAATGCCGCGCTGAAGGAAATCGTTGCCGACGGCACCTATAAAAAGATCAACGACAAGTACTTCCCGTTCAGCATCTATTGATACTGACGTGCCTGGCCGGCGTTGCTACCCAGTAGCGCCGGCCCTTAGCAAAGCCTGCCGCGATATGAACACACGCCCATGATGATCGACCTCTACGGATTCGGCCCGGCGCTTGCCGCCGGCGCGCTGATGACCGTCAAGCTGGCCCTTTCGGCTCTCTGCCTGGGGCTGGTGCTCGGCCTGCTCGGCGCCTTGGCCAAGACCTCCCCGTACAAGCCGTTGCAATGGCTTGGCGGCACCTATTCGACACTGGTTCGCGGCATTCCGGAATTGCTCTGGGTGCTGTTGATCTACTTCGGTACCGTCAACCTGATGCGTGCCTTGGGTGAATATTTCGGCAATCCCGACCTAGCCCTCAATGCCTTCGCCGCCGGCGTCATCGCCCTCGGCCTATGCTTTGGCGCCTACGCCACTGAAGTATTTCGCGGTGCGATCCTGGCGATACCCAAGGGGCACCGTGAAGCCGGCGTGGCGCTTGGCCTGTCGAAATGGCGGATCTTCACCCGATTGATCCTGCCGCAGATGTGGCGCATCGCCCTGCCCGGCCTGGGCAATCTGTTCATGATCCTCATGAAGGATACCGCACTGGTTTCGGTGATCGGCCTGGAAGAAATCATGCGCCACGCGCAAATCGGCGTGACCATTTCCAAGCAACCGTTCACTTTTTATATGGTCGCAGCGCTTATGTATCTGGGCCTGACGGTGCTCGCCATGATCGGCATGCACCTGCTGGAAAAACGCGCCGCCCGCGGCTTTGCCAGGAGCACCCAATGAACTGGGAAGTCATCATCAAATGGCTGCCGAAACTGGCCCAGGGCGCCACGCTTACACTGGAGCTGGTGGCCATCGCGGTGATCGCCGGCTTGCTGCTGGCGATCCCATTGGGCATCGCCCGTTCATCGCGGCTGTGGTACGTGCGGGCGTTTCCCTACGCTTACATCTTCTTTTTCCGTGGTACGCCACTGTTGGTCCAGTTGTTCCTGGTCTATTACGGCCTGGCACAGTTCGATGCCGTGCGCAGCAGCGCGCTGTGGCCGTATCTGCGGGACCCGTTCTGGTGCGCCACGGCCACCATGACCCTGCACACCGCCGCCTACATCGCCGAGATCCTGCGCGGCGCCATCCAGGCCATTCCCCGCGGCGAAATCGAAGCCGCACGAGCCTTGGGCATGTCGCGGCCCAAGGCGCTGTTCTACATCATGCTGCCCCGGGCCGCGCGCATCGGCTTGCCCGCCTACAGCAACGAAGTGATCCTGATGCTCAAGGCCAGCGCCCTGGCAAGCACGGTGACCCTGCTGGAACTCACCGGCATGGCGCGCACCATCATTGCCAGGACCTACATGCCAGTGGAGATTTTCTTCGCGGCCGGCATGTTCTACCTGCTGATGTCCTTCGTACTGGTGCAAGGCTTCAAGCAGCTTGAACGCTGGCTTCGCGTCGATGCCTGCCAAGGGCGCTGACAGCCAAGTGCTGACGGGTGAAGCATTGCTCACCCGTTTTACCGCGCTGGATGCGTTTCTTACAACGCACCAGTCACTATGGAAGCCTCGGCCCTTCACGCATCTGCAATTGCCTTGGGAAACTTCCCACCCGGAATTGGCCCGATGGCTACGCGAGCGTTCGCTGGACGCAGCGGAAAACGACCATCATCAACCATGGTTGATTGAGAGCGCGCCAGCGCCATTCCCGGAACTGGCTGCTCTCTCCCG
The DNA here is from genome assembly GCF_048847255.1 of Pseudomonas algeriensis. Classification (NCBI taxonomy): domain Bacteria; kingdom Pseudomonadati; phylum Pseudomonadota; class Gammaproteobacteria; order Pseudomonadales; family Pseudomonadaceae; genus Pseudomonas; species Pseudomonas algeriensis. The sequence continues at coordinate 48,650 of NZ_JBKKRK010000010.1, forward strand.
GGCATTGAGCGCCGTGGCTGAATTGCCGGCCAACTCGCTCGAAGCTCCCAGCCATCGCCTCAACGTCGACGTACCCGGGCGCAAATGGCAGCAGATAGAAGCCTTTGCCAGCCGCCTGCGCTTCACCACCCCACCGATCCATTGGCTCGATTGGTGCGCCGGTAAAGGCCACCTTGGCCGGCGCCTGTTGCAGGATGGACAACAACTGACCTGCCTGGAATACGACCCCGCCCTGGTCGCCAGCGGCCAGTTGCTGAGCCAACGCCATCACCTGCCCGCCACGCACTCGCAACAAGACGTATTGGCGGCAGACGCAAACCAGGCGCTGCGCCCCGGACACACCCCGGTGGCTCTGCACGCTTGCGGCGACTTGCATGTGCGCCTGATGCGTCTGGCCAGCGCCGCTGGCTGCGCACAATTGGCTATCGCGCCGTGCTGCTACAACCGCATCAGCACCTCGGAATATCAGCCGCTGTCCGACGCCGCAAAAGGCTCTGCCCTACAACTGTCGCTCGACGATCTCAGCCTGCCGCAGACCGAGACCGTCACCGCTGGCGCCCGCGTAAGAAGACAACGGGACCAATCCATGGCCTGGCGCCTGGGCTTCGACCTGCTGCAACGACAAATCAGAGGGCACGACGACTACCTGCCCACCCCCTCCTTGCCCAGCGCCTGGCTGGAAAAATCCTTCGCCCAATACTGCACCGACCTGGCGGCCCTGAAAGACTTATCCACAATCGGCACGCCTGATTGGGTCGCCCTGGAAGCAGCCGGCCGCCAACGTTTGGCCGAGGTGCGTAACCTGGAATTGGTGCGAGGCCTTTTCCGCCGGCCGCTGGAGCTTTGGCTGGTCTTGGACCGGGCGCTTTTCCTTACTCAGAACAGCTACAAAGTCCGCCTTGGCACCTTCTGCGAGACACCTCTGACACCGCGCAACCTGCTGTTGCTGGCAGAACGTTAATGAGGCGAAACAGCCTGTGGATAACTCTGTTGATGAATTAAACCAGGATCCAAGAAAACCGCGATTTCCGGGCAGAATCTTAGCTGGTCATTTTTTGTTCACATGGATAAAAAACCATGAAAACAGCAGCTTGCGAGCAAACGGGAAAGCGGTCACAAAACAGAAAGATATCCGTCGCAGCGTCCTTTCGATTGTGCATAAGCGTTTGAGCAAACCAGCATAAAGGTTGGGTCTGGCGTCTTTTGCGCTCAGGCATCAAGTGCTTTGGCTTGCCTCGATTCAAGTCAGGCAACCGCACGCTACCAGGCCCCTCGCGCCCCGCCCAGCGGCGCCACATCCACCAGAACTGCAGCTCGTCTAAAAATAGTCAGAATTCAGGGGTTTACAGAACCTTCCCAATCGCTATAATCGTCGCCCACACGCCGGTATAGCTCAGTTGGTAGAGCAACTGACTTGTAATCAGTAGGTCCCGGGTTCGACTCCTGGTGCCGGCACCAATAAAATCAAAGGCTTGCAGCGATGCAGGCCTTTGTTTTTTGTCCCATACGTAATAAAAGACGTAATAAGCAGCCACTCAACCTCCGCGTTACCTTTGAAACGGTACCTACCATGGATTGGAAACAGTTCTGCGCTGCAATCATCGGATCGCTTGCTTGGCCTACGGCAGTTGTCATCGTAGTAGTGCTGCTCAGGTCGCCATTGGCCAAACTCATCCCAATGGTGCGAACGCTCAAATATAAAGACCTTCATATTGATTTGAGTGAGAAGCTCGAGGCAGTAAAAGAGGAGTTAGAAGCTGGGACCCAAGACAATGACCATCCGATTCCACTCTCTGCGGAAGGTCGGTTATTGGAGCTCGCCCGACTCGACCCTCGAGCAGCGGTACTAAGCGCCTGGATAGACGTGGAGCGCGCATTGAGCAGTTTGGCCGCACGTGTGGGTATTTCGCCCAATTCCGGCCCTATGGCAGTCGCCAATGAGCTGCATGTTAAGGACTTCCTGACTGAACTAGAGATGCAGACCTTCCGCGAGCTGCGCCGCATTAGAAATCAGGCTGGACATCAGTACACAGACGTCAGCTTTGAGGAAGCGAAGTCCATGGCTGAGATGTGCGGTTGGTTAGCACATCGCCTGCGAATGGTCGAAGAGTCCTACATATCCTTTCAGGCGATGAATGCGTAAGCACATGCACAAGCGAACGTTCACGAGGCTGTAAGCCCAGCTGATGCGAACCCATCTAGTACATTTAATTCCGATTTTATGTTGACCCACGGGCAACTGGTATTTTTGGTAAGTTTTTTCCGCTCACTTGCGAAAGCCCCGGAATACAAGGCTTGTAGGCCATTTGATTTGGGTAACTATCAAGTAATATCTGGGAATATCCTTACCTTTTATCAAGTTAGAAGCCGGAACAAAAATCTCTTTATAATTCATACGGTTACAAACACATTACTCCTCTCATCACTCAAAAATACAGTGCAAAGTAAGTTCGAAAACTGCATCGGACGCGGGCTCCAGCTAACTCCTTACCCCTCCATACCTAAACTACTTGTTTCCCATGGGGCACCTGAATAGGGTCTCCTGAAATCGCTCCTGAGCATTCATAAAACCGGGGGGCGTGCAGGGTTCTGTAGGGTTTTCTCGGCCCCATTTCGCTCAGGAAAAGCCCTGCCATCGCTGTCGGAGGGCGGATGCAGGGATGCAGAAATTAAGACCTATTTAGTCCGCAGGCGTGGTGGGGGGATGACGGCGCGCGCCAGGCCAGCCACACCGTTCGATCTCCGCCCCGTATGCACGACGGACACCGGGGAAGCGGCTTATGACTCAACAATCGAATGATGAGCGGATTCGGTTGCATGGACCGCCATGAGCGCATCAGAATCAAACCTTCTTCTACAAGGAAGTCAGCATGCAAGATATTACATCTCCTCCGTTGAGTTCTGGTTCTCGCTGGCTTCGCTGGGAACCACACGTCCACGCCCCAGGTACATTGTTCAATGATCAGTTCAACGGTAACTGGGACCGTTACCTAGCAGCACTCGAAATGGCAACGCCCGCTATCAGTGCTATAGCTGTTACCGACTACTATCTACTTGATACCTATCGGACCGTGTTAGAACACAAAGCTAACGGCAGACTGCCTGGTTGTGATTTGATTTTCCCCAACGTTGAGTTACGGTTCAGTGTCGGTACAGCAAAGTCTTGGGTGAATGTTCACCTCCTTGTAAGCCCGGAAGAACAGAATCACGTGGAGGAGATCGAGCGATTTCTTTCCAGTTTGACTTTCAAGGCATTCCAAGACGAATTCAGGTGCAATCCTCCGGATCTGATGCGCCTCGGCCGTAAAGCCAACACACTGATAGAGAATGATCGTGCCGCGCTGAAATATGGAGCGGAACAATTCAAGGTATCGTTCGACGAACTAAAATCGAAGTACGAAGCCAGTGAATGGGCTCAACGCAACGTTCTTATTGCTATTGCCGCCAAGCAAAACGATGGAACCTCAGCACTACGCGACGGGGCCGACGAGACTCTTCGACAGGAGCTAGAACGTTTCGCCCACATAATGTTTGCCGCGAACCCAAATCAAAGAGAGTTTTGGCTCGGTAGGAAAAGCCTTTCGGCAGAAGCCATCAAAGAACGTTATAACGGCTTAAAGCCTTGCCTTCATGGTTGCGATGCACACAGTATTTCCAAAACAGGCGTTCCTGATGAGTCCCGCTTTAGCTGGATCAAAGGAGCCCCAATTTTTGATACGCTGCGTCAAGCATGCATAGACCCAGAAGGACGGGCATTTGTAGGCGAAGATCCACCACCATCAGCGATGTCATCCGAAACTCTTTCTCGTATTTCGATCAACAATGCACCGTGGTTGCAGACGCCACATATAGATCTCAATCCAGGGCTGATAGCTATTATTGGAGCTAGAGGGTCAGGAAAAACAGCATTGGCAGATATGATTGCTGCCGCTTGCGATGCGCATGCTGGCCATGTCACAAATCAATCGTTTCTATTGAGAGCACAAGAGCATTTAGAGGGTGCATCAGCTAGCGTCACTTGGCAGAACGGTGAAACAGAAAGCCGAGATCTAACTGAGGCAGCCCAAGTTAATCATGAACCGTACCGAAGAGCTCGATATCTATCCCAACAGTTTGTGGAAAAGCTATGCTCAGCTGACGGCATGACCGATGGGTTACTCTCCGAGGTGGAAAGGGTGATTTTCGACTCCCACACAGTTATCGAACGGGAAGGGGCTATTAATTTTTCAGATCTGCGTGAGATTCGATCCGCTCGTCATAGACAAGCTCGAAAGCACGGTGAGGAATCACTATCGATTCTTTCCGAGCGAATAAATACCGAGCTCGAAAAGCGCAGCCTCGTAACCACGTATAAAACACAGGTACAAGAGAAGGAACAACTCCTAACCCGGTTAAATGAGGATCGATCAAAACTCGTTGCCAAAGGTTCAGAGAGCCGAATATCGCGACTGGAGGAATTAACAAAAGCAGCAGAAACAGTTAGCGGCTACGTTCGCTACTATACCAATCAAGAAAATCAAATATTGCTCATGCAGGATGAGGTCGCTAACGTTCGAACTGTTATCGCCCCGGAAGACTTACGAGAAATAAAAGAAAGGCACGCAGCAAGCAGAATTGGGGAAAATGAATGGGAGATATTTTTTAGGGACTACAAAGGTAATGTAGATGAAGTATTGCAAAAAATGCTTGAAACGGCGCAATATAATAAAAAACGGTGGGAAGGAATTTCACCACTGCCAAATACTGACCCGCAGCTAGAGTACATTACCAACAACACTGAGCTAAATAAAAATCCCCTTGCACATCTACAAGCCGAAATCGGACGCCTACAGCAACAAGTTAGCATCGACAAAGAGACATCTACACGCTTTACCGAGGCCTCAAAAAAGATTACCACTGAGACCGAGCTTTTGCGTGCAACCAAGGAAAAACTCGCAGATTATGAGGGAGCGGCACTGCGGCTCGAAGGTTTATTGAAGGATAGAGAGGCAGCCTATGAGCGAGTCTTTGCTGCAATTCTTTCAGAACAGCAAGTGCTGGCTGAACTATACGCCCCCATAAAATCAAAGCTTGAGACAGCCGACGGAACATTGAGAAAACTTTCATTCTCCATCACTCGCACTGTGGATATTGATAGTTGGGCAACTGAAGGGGAAGCGCTTCTAAACTTGACCAAAAAAGGTCCTTTTCGGGGCAAAGGATCGCTTAGAGATGTTGTCGGAGCTTATCTGCTAGCACCCTGGATGGAAGGTAGTGAGATAGAGGTTATGGAAGCTATGCGTGCTTTCAAAGACGCCCATCAAAAAGATTTACTGGCTCATTCTCCTGTAGTGTCAACTGACCCTGCAGAATATCGGCGCTGGGCCAAAAAACTTGCTCAGTGGCTTTATGGAACAGACCATATAAGTGTGCAGTATGCTGTCAACTATGACGATATCGACATCCAAAAATTGTCGCCGGGAACGCGGGGCATCGTCCTACTACTTCTTTATTTATCTCTTGATGACGCTGACACCAAACCCCTGATTATCGACCAACCTGAAGAAAACCTAGACCCCAAATCAATTAACGATGATTTAGTACCACTTTTTTTATCGGCAAAAACCACACGACAAGTAATCATCGTTACGCACAATGCGAACTTGGTAATCAATACGGACGCTGACCAGATCATCGTCGCAAATTCTGGCACCCATACATCCGGCGGACTGCCCCCCATCACTTATGTATCAGGAGGTCTTGAAAATAAGGACATCAGGGGACTTGTATGCGAGATTCTTGAGGGGGGAGAAATAGCATTTAAGGAAAGAGCTCGTCGACTCAGAGTTAGATTATCACGTTAACATATGTGGAGCTTCTCCCATGTAAACCATGACAAGGCTCCCCTACTGATGTCTGAAAAATAGCGCGTTGTCGGGACACGCCGGCTCGCGGCCTCTGTTGCCCCGCGGGAGGACTTTACACCTCCCCGCATACTTCAAATGTCTTGAAATTAACGACCTCTTCTCCCAGCCAGTCGTTCATCTGGGAGATTCGGGTTTGGACAGGCTCCAGCTCGTTGGCTGCATAGATTTGAGTCGCCTCCCTGATCGACCCAAACCCACCCGCGTTCTGCGGCACTATGCCCATCAATTGGGGCGGAATCCGCAGGCTCGCCAACACATCATCCCGCGTCTGATTCTTAATCGAGTTGAATTCGTCTTTGGCCGCTACCTCGCTGACAGGGATCAGTTGAATCCCATCCTTCTTGCCCGTGGGCGAGTAGACAAACAGGTTTCGAAAATTCCCCGGTCCCTTCGAGTCCTTCAATGCCTTGCGCAATGCATCGATGTCCGCCTCGGTCTGGGCCGCGTCGGTCATGTACAGGATGAAACCGGCATGACTGCCGTTCTCGTAATACTTGCGCCGGAACAGCGTCGCGGACTCGTTCAACAGCGCCGATTGCAACGCACTGATCCACTCCGGCAGCCCATAAATCTCCTGATGCAAATCCGCCTCACGCAGATGAAAAATACTTCCAGGCTCAAACGCGTGCTCGTTCTTCCACCCCTGCACCTGGTAGAACTGCCCCTCCGGCCCCACCCGCATGTACTTCGCCAACGAAGGCGCCAGTTGCCTGGTGCTGCCCAGCACCGACCGGCGCTTCTCCAGGTACCCATTGCCCAGGCACAGAAAGTCTAGGGCAAACTGTTCAAAAGCCGCCCGGGACAGCATCGGGTGCGGGATAAACGTCTTGCTCAACAGATTGCGCTTAAACATCAACCCCGAATGCAAATGCACGCTCGCCCCCACCGACCGGGCCAGGCCGTTAAGCGACAACGGCGGCTCATACCACCGCCCGTTGAACCAGCATTCCAAGTAATCAAACACCTCCCGACCACCCAACACCGGCGTCGGCTCCCCAAAGCTGAACACCTGGGTCCCCGCACTGGCGGCGTCAATGGTGGCCGGCAAATGTACCTGGCTGGCAAGTTGTTCAGTCATGTAAAAATCTCCATTCGCCCAGTATTGGCAGCGGTCTGCCCTTCGAGCGGTTCGTTGTGCAATGCATGAAAGAGCGCCCAAGCCAGGTCGGCGTGACCTGTGTTCTCGTTGCGCCCTGCGGTATAGGTGAACTGCCGTCCACCTGCGGTGATGGTTTTGCGAATCGCCATGAGCGACTGGGCCATGTCGGTCCAGCCAGCATCGAACTCCAGCCGGCCCTTGTGGATCACGTCGTAGGCTTTCAGCACCAGGCGGGTTTTCACCTCGGGCGAGTAGCTGAAGGTGGTCACCGCCGGGAAAAACTGGCGCACCAGCTGGGCTACGCCGCTGCCCAGGCCGGTGACGTCGATGCCGATGTAGGTGACCCAATAGCGGTCGCACACGCCCTTGATGGCGGCGGCCTGGGCGGCGAAGTCCATGCCGCGAAACTGGTGGCGCTCGAGCACGCGAAATTTGCCGCCGGGCACCAAGGGCGGCGCGACCACCACCAGTCCGGAGCAATCGCCGGTTTCGGCCGGGTCATAGCCGACCCACACCTGGCGGTCGCCGAACGGGCGCATGGCGAAAGGTTTGTAGTCCTCGGACCATTCCACCCAGCTATCGACCATGCAAGACTGCAACACCGACAGCGGGAAGATGCTCGCGCCGTCATCGACGAACTCGCACATCAGCAGGTTGGCGAAGGCCTCGGGGCTGTACTCCCGGCGCAACTCTTCGATGTCGAACAGATCGCACCCGCCCCGCTCGGCGTCGAGGATCGTAACGATCTGGCGCCATAGCCGGTCCTCGCAGAACCGACCCTGCTGTAGTGCGCCGTGGGACACATCCACCTTGGTGTGGTGCGCGGCGGGTTTCCCCTTGTTGAAGCGTTCGCCCGTCCAGAAGGTGTACGCCTCGTGGGCCATGCTCGATGGCGTGGAGAAGTAGGTTTTGCGCCACTTCTTGTGCATCGCCATGCCCGAGGCGACCTTGTTCAACTCCTCGAACTTGAACGTCCAGAAAAATTCGTCGAAGTAGAAATTTCCGTGATAGCCCTGGGCGGTGCGGGCATTGGTCCCGAGGAAAAACAGCTCGGCGCCGTTGGGCAGCACAATCGGGTCACCGGTCAGCTCGACGCCGATGATTTCCCGGGCAAAGGCCTGGATGTAGCCCCGGAACAGATAGGCCTGGTTCTTCGAAGCCGACAGGAAAATCTGGTTGCGGCCGGTGTCCAGGGCGTCGATGAACGCCTCGCGGGCGAAGTAGTACGTGGCGCCGATCTGGCGGCTTTTGAGGATGACGCGGGTGCGCTGATTGCCGGCCCGGTACCAATCTTTCTGGTAGTCGAAACAGCCGTCGATGAACGCCTCGCGCAGCAGCTCGATCTGGTCTTCGCTGATGTCGTTCTTCGGGGATTTTTTCTTCGGTCCCTCGTTGCGCTTGGCGAGGTTCGGGTTAAGGTCGGTTTCGGTACCGCCGCCCTGGAAACGCTGAATACGGGCCTGACGCTCAAGCTGGCGATGCAGCAGATCGATCTCTTTGAAATCGCCGCCGGTCTTGTTGTCCTTGAGGATCAACTGCACCAAGCGCGCTTCCAGGGCCCCGCCGATGCGCTCGACGTTGTCGGCCTGGTCCCACTTGTCGCGAGCCTTCCAGCTGTGTAGCGTTTTCTCCTTCTCGCCCGTCGCCTCGGCGATCTCACAGACGCGCCAGCCCATCCAGTACAGAAACTTGGATTGGCGTCGGGGGTCGATGGACAGCAAGGCAGTCGTCATGCCGAGATGCTGCCGCCCACCGCGGCGACTCAATAGCGCCGCCGCCTGTACCCTCCCCGCCTACAGTCCCGCCCCGTTGCCGCCGCTCGCACCCATGCCGACCATGCCCCTCATTGCAACGCACTGAGAATCCCCGGCATGAAGAAGTACCGAAGCAACTGGTTCCGCGTCGCCATCGAAGGCGCCACCTCGGACAAGCGCACCATCAAACGCAGCTGGCTGGAACAAGCCGCCAAGAACTTCAATCCTTCCACCTACGGCGCCCGTATCTGGCTGGAGCATTTCCGTAGCCTATTGCCCGACAGCCCTTTCAAGGCCTATGGCGACGTACTGGCGGTGAAAGCCGAAGAGGTGGACGTCAACGGCCAAAAGAAACTGGCGCTGTTCGCGAAGGTCGAGCCCACCAACGACTTGATCGCCATGAACAAGGCCAAACAGAAAATCTATACCTCCATCGAAATCGACGAGAGCTTTGCCGACACGGGTGAGGCCTACATCGTCGGTCTCGCCGTGACCGACTCACCCGCCAGCCTCGGCACAGACGTGCTGGCATTCTCAGCGCAGAAGCCCGAATCCAGCCCGTTCCAAGACCGCCACTATTCGCAAACCTCCATGTTCACCGAGGCGGTGGAGACCGAGCTGAAATTTGAAGAGTTCGAAGAGAAGCCGAGCATCGGCGCCCAGCTACTCAACAAGGTACAAACCCTCCTGACCGGCAAACAGACCAAGGATGACAACGACTTCACCCAGATCGGTGAAGCGGTCGAAGCCATCGCCGAACACGTCAAGGATTTGCCCGACCAACTCGCCGCTGAAAAGAAATTTTCGGCTGGGCTAAAGACCCGACTCGATCAAGTCAGCACCGAACTGACCGAGCTGAAAACCCAGCTCTCCACCACCCAGGATCCCAACCAGAAAACGCGCCCGCAGGTCTCCGGCGGCGGTAACCAAGTCATGACCGACTGCTGACCATCAAGGAAGATCAACATGCGTAACGACACCCGAGTACTGTTCAACGCCTACCTGCAGCAACTTGCGCAACTGCATGGCGTGGCTGACGTCACCACCAAATTCACAGCAGACCCAAGCGTCGCCCAGACCTTAGAAACCCGCATGCAGGAATCCAGTGCGTTCCTCCGTGCAATCAACGTCTACCCCGTCTCGGAACAGTCGGGTGAAAAGGTCGGTATCGGCATCGACGGCACCATTGCCAGCACCACCGACACCACCGTCAAAGACCGCGAACCACGCGATCCAAGCGGCCTGGATGATCGAGGGTACACCTGCACCCAAACCAACTTTGACACCAGTATTCGCTATCAAAAGCTGGACCAGTGGGCCAAGTTCAAAGATTTCCAAGCACGCATCCGTGACGCGATCATCAAGGCCCAGGCCCTCAACCGCATAATGATCGGTTGGAACGGCATCAGCCGCGCCGCGACATCCAACCCAACCATCAACAAGCTCCTGCAAGACGTGAACATCGGCTGGCTGCAAAAGATGCGCGAGGAAAACCCTGCCCGGGTCATGAAAGAAGTTAAAGACGGCAGCGGCAAAATCGAAATCGGCGCCAACAAGGACTTCGCAAACATCGACGCCCTGGTCGTCAGCATGGTCAACGAGTTCATCGAACCCTGGTACCAGGAAGACACCGAGCTGGTGGTGATTTGTGGTCGCCAACTGCTGGCCGACAAATACTTTCCCATCATCAACACCATTCAGGCACCGTCTGAAATGTTGGCCGCCGACATCGTCACCAGTCAAAAGCGTCTCGGCAACCTGCCGGCCGTGCGCGTGCCGCACTTCCCGGCCAGCGGCCTGATGGTCACGCGCCTCGACAACTTGTCGCTGTACTGGCAGGAAGGCACTCGCCGCCGAACCGTCATCGACAACGCCAAGCGCGACCGCATCGAAAACTTCGAATCGGTCAACGAAAGCTATGTCATCGAAGACCTGGGCTGCGCCGCCCTGGCCGAAAACATCACCCTGAATTAAGGCGGCGAACATGACCAACCCCTGCCGCCGCCACTTTGAACGCGTCACCGCTGCTGTCGAAGCAGCCGCCACCGATCCCACCCAAACCATGGCCGGCGCCACGGCTTATGAACATCAGCTAAATCAGCTGCTACAAGATCGCTTGCGCCTGAAACAGGTTCAGTCCAACCAGTGCAAGGCAGAACTCAAACGCCTGCTACTGCCAAGCTACGAATCCTATGTGCAAGGCGTGCTGGAGGGCGGCAAAGGCGCTCAGGACGAAGTGATGACCACCGTCATGGTCTGGCGCTTCGATGCCGGTGACTTCACCGGTGGGCTCGACATCGCGACCTACGTGTTGAAGTACAGGATGGTCATGCCGGACCGCTTCGCCCGCACCTTGGGTTGCCTGGTCGCTGAAGAGGTCGCCACAGCAGCCTTCAAGGCCCAGAAGATCGGCGAGCCGTTCGACCTGGCAACCCTGCATCGCACCGCCGAACTCACCGACGCCGAAGACATGCCCGACCAGGCCCGCGCCAAGCTGTTTCTCGCCATGGGCCGCGCCACGCTGGAAGGCATTACCGAACAGGCCCCAGGCCAACCCGGCCAGCTTCAAGCCGGTGTGGATCTGCTGAAAAAAGCCATCGCCCTGCACGACGCCTGCGGTGGCAAGAAAGATCTGGAGCGGGCCGAACGCCTGCTCAACAAACTTGCCGGCCCTGCCGGCTAACTAAGCGTCCCCACGCACCCCGCCGGCTCGGGGCGGATCGGCCAGGCGGCTCCCCCTGAACGTGAAGCCCCGACCACCGGCGACCTATTCTGAGTGCTGTTCCATGAGCGGATTTATTGCCGGCGGCACCGTCGCCAGCGGCCTTATCAATACCGATGCCTTCTGGCCCTCGATCGATCTGGACCAGTTGCGCGCCACGCTACGGATCGACGCGAGCGTCACCGCGCCACGCCTGGAAACCGCGGCTGTTGCCGCCGCCATCAGCGTCAACCGCGAGCTGAGCGAATGGCGCTCCACCCAACAGGTGGCCGGCCATACGAAACTTGCCGACATGCCCGGCGAGCGTATCAACGGCGTACTGGTCCTGGTGCACCTCTACCGCCGTGCCATCGAAGCGGCAACCGGCGCCGAAGTTTGCGAGCGCTACCGCTCCTACGACTCCACAAACAGCGGCCACCAGAACGCAGAAGACCTCACCCCGAACATCGACGACTACCGCCGGGACTTGCGTTGGGCGGTGCGTGACTTTCTGGGTATCAACCGCACCACCGTGGAGCTGATTTGATGCCCGTCACCGTCCGCGCCCGCCAAAACGAAACCGTCGACGCCCTTTGTTGGCGTCACTACGGCCGCACAGCTGGCGTGACCGAGGCGGTACTCGAAGCTAACCCCGGCCTGGCCGATTACGGACCGATCCTTCCCCAAGGCCTGGGCGTGCAGATGCCCGAAGCCCAAACCGCCGCCCCACAGCGGCAGATGGTGAATCTATGGGACTGATACCCTCAACAAGGCCTGGAACTGATGAACAAACCTGAAAGCCTGCGCACTCACCTGCTTGCCACCATTAGCGAACTCAAGCACAACCCCGACCGACTGCTGATTTTCATCGACAATGGCAAGATCCGATGCACCGCCGCTGCCACCCTGTCCTTCGAATACAGCTTTGATCTGCAGGTCATCCTCACGGACTTCGCCGGCCATCCTGACAGTGTGATGTTGCCAGTGCTCGGGTGGTTGAAAGTGAACCAAGCGGATCTGCTTGAAAACCTGAACAAATCAGCAGAAGGCATCAAGTTCGAAGCCGACATTTTGGATAATAGTAAGGTGGACCTCAGCCTGACCCTGTCGCTGACCGAGCGAGTGATTGTGAGGACGGACGCCGGCGGCAATACAACTATCCGCCACCCCGGCGAACCTCAGCGCACTGCCATGTTTCTCGACCCAGCGTGGATACCCGGACCTTGGAAGTCCGGCAGCGAATGGGCTACACCGACGTGACCAATCGACTGGAAGCGCTGGAGAACTGGGCCGAAAGTCCGATACGCCAGCTTCAACCTGCGGCACGAAACAAACTCGCACGCAGCATCGGCCAAGCCCTGCGGCGGAGCCAGCGCCAGCGGATCATCTCCCAGCGCAATCCAGATGGGAGCATGTACACACCACGGAAGCAGCGCAATCTACGAGGCAAAACAAGGAGAGTGAAACGGAAGAAGCAGATGTTTCAAAAACTGCGCACCACAAGACTACTAAAAGCGTATGGCAACAGTCACACCGTCAGCGTAGGTTTTTTTGCACGGGTTGCTGGAATAGCTCGGGTACATCAATTCGGGTTGAAAGAGCATGCCGGGAGAAGGCGGCCTGAGATACTATACAGTCGGCGACAGGTGCTGGGCTTCAACGACCATGATATTGATTTAATCAAAGATCAATTACTGACACACCTCGCTCCAATAGAGAAATAGCTTCTATGGTCATAGGCGCCAGGAAGTTCAGTCTGTGATCCGCTCAAACCGAAGCAAGGAAGGAGATAGCAATGGAAAATGCTGACGTTTCAGCAGAGATGAATGTCAGAATTTCTACAAACGACACGACCAGTACGTTCGAAATAATAAAAGTGCAAGACGAGAATAAATATTATCCTAGAACGCACTACCTATTGATAGAAACCGAGCTAAAATCCCATATCTGGTCCTCTGAGATAGCATCCACCTCCACTTCAAAAATTAAGGTCAGAGCCACTTACCTCTATGGAAGTGATGGCATATACAAAGCCGGATCTTTGATCAGCGAGATGGGAGGGGAAATGCAAAGCTATAGGCAAAGCGTCAGAGTGACTAATGGTGCGGTTATGGTCGACAGCTCAATGCGTGGATTGCACGTAGGCACCTATCTTTTTCATAAAATTGTCACTTGGGCAAAACAATTCGACCCTTCATATAACATCGTACCGATATCAGTGATCGCTGGAGATGCAGACAAGGATAACAAAGACAGGAGAAACAAATTATACGAAAACTCAGGAATACAATTCATATGGGATGGCTCAGCAGGGATGCAGGGAAGCTCCGACCCTACGTTAACCGTTTCAGATCTCATAGCCTACGCTAATTGGCCTAACATTCAAAAAGACTATGGGATGCGGTCCCTTGATAAGACTTGGCAAGAATTAGCGACCTTAAAGGTACAGGTACAAAGCCTTAAAGCCGCGAATCGTTTCTGCCGCCGCCAATATAATACAATTGAATCACGCCTTAAAATATTAGCAGGCCTTATAAGTATACCTCTTTGCATTGGATGTCTTTTGTTAGGGCTCGCTGTGGGAAAAGCAATCGGTTGACGATCCAAGCTATCGAGCATCTAAATTATGTTTTGCCGTGCTCATGTAATCGCCCCAACGTAGAGCAGGAACAACATAAGAAACAACTCGCCTAAACACCTAAACAACTGAGAAAAAAATGTACGAGACGGCCAACAAATTTGAAAAAGTGGCATCTACGCTGTTGATGCACTTGGGATTTCACATATCCACCAATCCCGCCCAAGTTGATTTTTATGCAATAAAAGAAAATCTAACCTGGGCTGTTGAAATAAAACACTACAAAACCCAACGAGCACAGCTAACACTACTCAAGACCGCGGCACGGCAGATCCGATTAGAAATGGATAACAATCCAACTCTGAAAGGATTACTTATCGCTTCATGCATCCTTACAGACAATCAGAAGGAACATCTAAGAAAGGAATACGGCATCTCCGTCTTCGACAGACAGCTCTTACTGAGTATGGCCTCTGATTCCCCTGAGATAACTGAGGACTTACACGCGTTATTCGAAATCGACCCAAATGACCTTTCAGTTAGCATCGAGAAATTTTACAATCTAGATAAAGAACTAGCTCCCCCAGTCGCTCCAGAGCTTGAAGAGTCCCTGCCCTTAGACACCACCGGCACTGAACTTTGCAAATCTCTTCGCGCAATAGAAGCTGGCAGACCAGGCTGGAGCGACTACGAAAAAAAATGTATAGAAATCCTCCAATATTTATTCAAAGATCACTTAGCAGGCTGGAAAGACCAACGAAAAACTGATGACGAACTCAATCGATTTGATCTCGTATGCAGGATAAAACCCGTCACGGACTTTTGGAAATTTATCATACACAACTTAGAAAGCAGATACATGATATTTGAATTTAAAAATTATGAACACCCTATCAAACAAGGACAAGTATTAACCACCGAAAAATATCTCCTTGAAAAGGGATTACGAAAAGTCGCCATTATGCTAACTAGAAAAGGCGCTCATGAGAGCGCAACTAAGATGGCTCAAGGGGCAATGAGAGAAACAGGAAAACTCATCATCATCCTTGATGACGACCAAATTTGCGAAATGCTTCATATGAAAGAAAAAGGGAGTGATCCGACTGACTTCTTATTTGACGTTACGGATGATTTCCTTCTCTCTCTCCCTCGCTGAGCCTTGTAGGCTGCAACTAGACAATCGTAGCAAGTAATTTATTTCCAAACCTGGCGCCATTATTGGCGCCATGAATAAGTTACCTACCCTCGCCCGCCTAATCGAAAACCTCATCCGCTACGGCACCATCGACGCCGTCCAGATGAAGCCCCCACGTGTGCGAGTCAAAACCGGAACCCTAACCACTGCCTGGCTGCCATGGATCGCCCTACGAGCCGGCGCCGACCGAGAGTGGAATCCACCGACGGTCAACGAACAAGTTTTGCTGTTCAGCCCCTCGGGCCAGCTCGGCAACGGTGTCGTCCTGACCGGCCTGTTCAGCGACCAGATCCCCGCCAACGGCGAGCGCGAAGGCCTACACCGCGTCACCTATCGCGACGGCACAGTGATCGAGTACGACAGCGTCGAGCACCACCTCAACGCCACGCTCACTGAGGGCGGCACCACCAACCTGATCAGCACCGGTGGTATCAACATCGTCGGCGACATCACGCATCAGGGCGATTACACCCAGACAGGCAACCAGAACGTCACCGGAAAGGTCACCGTCTCGGCGGACGTGGTGGCTGCCGGCATCAGTCTGGTGAAGCACCCGCACAGCGGCGTCATGCCAGGCAGCGGCAAAACAGGAAAACCGGAATGAACCGACACACCGGCGCCTCCCTCACCACCGTCGAGAGCATCGCCCAATCCATGAGCGACATCCTCAGCACCCGCATCGGTACCCGAGTCATGCGCCGCGAATACGGCAGCCTATTACCCGAATTGGTGGACCACCCGTTCAACGACATCACCCGCCTGCAGGTGTACGCGGCCACCGTCATGGCGCTGATGCGTTGGGAGCCGCGTATCAGCCTGAGCCGCGTGCAGTTCCAGGGTGCCACGCTGCAAGGTCAATCCTCGTTGGATATCGAGGGCAGCATCGTCGATAGCAACGAGCCGCTGAGTCTGAGCGTGCCGCTGCACTTAGGGGGTAGCGCATGAACTCATTCGTCGCGATTGACCTGGGCCAGCTCCCCGCGCCCGAGGTCGTTGAGCAGGTCGATTACGAGCAGATCCTCGCCGAGCGCAAGGCCTACGCAATCGGCCTCTGGCCGGTCGAAGAACAAGCCGAGATCGCTGCACGGCTTGAGCTGGAATCTGAGCCCCTGACCAAACTGCTCCAAGAGAACGCCTACCGAGAGATGGTATGGCGCCAGCGCGTCAATGAAGCGTCCGTCGCCAACATGCTGGCCCTCGCCAAGGGCAGCGACCTGGAGAACCTGGCCGGCAACTTCAACGTCAGGCGCCTGGTCATTCAGCCCGCCAAGCCCTCGGCCGTGCCGCCGGTCCCGCTGCTGATGGAAAGCGACGACAGCCTGCGGGAGCGGGCTCAAATGGCGTGGGAAGGACTCAGCACTGCCGGCCCGCGCAACAGCTACATCTTTCATGCGCGCTCTGCTGACGGCCAGGTTGCCGACGCCACTGCCGAGAGTCCCGCCCCGGCCGAGGCGGTGGTGACCGTGCAATCGATCCTGGGTGACGGCAGCGCATCGCCCGCGCTGCTGGCGAGGGTTAATGCCTACCTCAGCGACGACGACCGCCGCCCTGTCGCGGATCGGCTCACCGTGCAAAGCGCCCAGGTCATCAACTACCAGGTCAAAGCCAAGCTGTTTCTTTCGACGTCGGGCCCTGAGAGCGAATTGATCCTTGCGGCAGCCAATGCGCAGTTGCTCGCCTTCGTGCACCAACGGCGACGCCTGGGCTTGGAGGTTTCGGAATCCATTATCCACGCCTCGCTGCACGTTGAGGGTGTGCGCAAGGTCGTGCTGGAGAACTGGACGGACATCGTTGCCACGAAGTACCAGGCCCCGTACTGCACGGCCGTCGATTTGGCGCTGGGGGTCGAATGATGGCAGACGCGCCCCTGCTCCCCAGCAATTCGACGCCGTTGGAGCGCCAAGCAGCGCAGGCGCTGGCCCAGATCCAGCGTGTGCCGATTCCGTTGCGCACGCTGTACAACCCCGACCTATGTCCGTTGTCCCTGCTGCCTTATCTGGCCTGGACCTTCTCCGTGGATCGTTGGGACAGCAAATGGACCGAAGCCGCCAAGCGCGCTGCCATCCGTAGCGCGTACTACATCCATTCGCGCAAGGGCACCATCGGGGCACTGCGCCGCGTTGTTGAACCGCTCGGCTATCGGATCGAAATCATCGAGTGGTGGCAGACCGTTCCGCTCGGCCCTCGCGCTACCTTCAGGCTCAACGTCGGCGTGCTCGACACCGGTATCACCGAGCAGATGTATCAGGAGCTGACCTGGCTAATCGACGATGCCAAGCCCCTGACACGCTACCTGACCGAGCTCGCCATCAACCTGGAAACCACCGGTCTTGTTCATATCGGCGCCTGCCTCACCGAGGGCGACGAGATTGATATCTACCCACCCACACAGCGAGACATCGAGGTCACGGGCTACATCCACCAGGGCGGCCGTGAACACCAGATCGACACCATGGACATCTACCCATGACAGACCAAAACAGCCAGTTTTTCACTATCCTCACCGCCATCGGTAAGGCCAAGCAAGCCAACGCGAACGCGTTGGGCGTTGCGTGGACCTTCGCGCAAATGGGCGTGGGCGACGCCAATGGCACCGACCCAATACCCAGCGAGCAGCAGACACGCTTGATCAATGAGCGCCGCCGTGCCCCGCTGAATCAGTTGAAGGTTGACCCCGCCAACCCAAACATCATCATCGCCGAGCAAGTCATCCCTGAGCACGTCGGTGGCTGGTGGATTCGTGAAGTCGGCTTGTATGACGCCGACGGTGACATGGTCGCGGTGGCGAACTGCGCGCCAAGCTTCAAGCCGTTGCTGACTCAGGGATCGGGCCGTACGCAGGTGGTGCGGATGAACCTCATCGTCAGCAGCACCGCCAACGTAGACCTAAAGATAGACCCGTCCGTTGTGCTGGCGACCCGTCAATACGTGGATATGAACGTTCAGGACATCACCCACGGCTTCGCTCGCTTGCTGTCGCCGAACTTTACCGGCACACCCAAGGCCCCGACGCCCCCCCAGCCCGACAACACAACAGCCTTGGCGACCACTGAGTTTGTCCAACGCGGCATGGGCAACTATCGAGGGTTCATCAACGCCACCCGCTCATTGACCCTGACCGCTGACAGTATCGGGGCGGTGGTGACCTGCGTTGGAACATTCACGGTGAAGCTCCCCCCGGCTGGTGATAGCCGTAGCGGCTCAGCTGTCCACGTTCGAAATAATGGAAGCGGCACCATCACCGTCGCTTGTGCTGGAGCCGATACGATTAACACCGGCTCCGGTCAGGTCAAGAGCATGGTGCTTGACCCCGGAACGAATCTCGAATTGATCGGCAACGGCGCTTTGAGCTGGTGGGCATCTGGGTCTGCCCAGCTTGGATACTCCGACATTTTCAGTGGGCAGTACTCCCCCGCTGGTTTCCAAAAATGGCCGAACCGTTTTATCGAGCAATGGATGCAAGTTGCGTTGTCCGCCTCTGGTACCAGCACAATCACCTACCCGCACACGCTATCGGCGGTATACGGGGTTCACCCCGTTGTGATTTTCGGTGGGGCCCACTATGGCGTGTCGGTTGACGGTACTCCCGGATTGTCCTCATGCGGACTGAGAGCGAGCACAGCGGCACCGCTGCACGTATTTGTCCGAATCATTGGGAAGCGTTAACCATGCCTTACTACATCGCTGATATTCGTGGATTCGATCATTCTGAAATTCCGCCCGCTGGATCGGTGTTCATTTCCGATGAGGCCTTTCAAGATTTGTACAGAGACGTGGCGAGTCGCCCTGGTGCCTCGATAGTCCCTAACCGACAAGGTTATCCGGTGTTGCAGGAAGCACCTGAACCGACGTCGGCAGAACTGGCCGCTGCGGCCTTGGTTCGTCGTGACGAACGGCTGGCCCGGGCAGCATTGCGAATAGCGCCGCTACAGGATGCGGTCGATACTGATCAAGCCTATGAAGCAGAGGTACAGCTATTGAGGTTGTGGAAGAACTACCGGGTTGATCTCAATCGGATTGATCAGCAGGAAGGTTTCCCTACTTCGGTTGCCTGGCCTATTGAGCCCACGTCAAGCGAAAGCGGCCGGACTCGATAAACACGTGTGCAACACCCTGCTCTTTTAACGACAGGCACTAAACCTACAGCCACATACCCGGTAACACCGAACGCTCGCCCAGAGGCTACATCGCCTTGCGCCTTTGCCTACAACTAAGCCAGAATCCGCCCGCTTGTGCGCCTTGGTCCGTATCGGTAGCTTGGTTTCTGTCACTGCTCATCAGTGATCGGGTTTAGCGACCCGAATCGGTATGGATGCAACAGCGCTCCTGATTTCATTGCGGATACTCATGTCTGCAATCGTTGCAATGGCGGCTGTACGCGGGAGACCTTCGGGTCTGCCGGGCTCCTGTACCCCCGGTTCGCTAACCTGCGTCCAGCTGCCACCCTTACTTGTTTAGCGACAAGTCATGGTGGCCCAATCAGGTCAGGAGATTCACCATGTTCAAGGTCACACCCAATCCCCCGGAGTTAGACGCTGCCTCATCTAGCTCTAGCCTCGATCCGGAACAACTTCACGAAGCCGATGAGCGGGCGCTCAATTATTATTTGAAGCCGAAACAGGCCAAACCTAGAAAAAAACCTGCCCCGGGTCAGCTTTTTACTGTCGTAGAGAGTGTCGACACGGAAAGCCTGCTCGCCAACCTCAGCGAAAACCTAGCCTCTGCCAACGCCATGATCAGCGACCTGGCCTTCGATCTTGAAGGTTCCCGCCGACATATTGCGCTGGGGATCCAGCAAGTGATTGAGGTCAGCGAACTACTGGCGAATCGGGCGCAGGATATCGCCGATCCGCGTTAGCAACGGGGCCGTGACCGAACGGGCTCGCCGGCGCTTGTAGTTCCCCTAGCTACAGGGCAGCCGGCTCGCCCAATCGGTGCAAGCGCGGCAGCCTGTGCAGTGTCATTACAAACACTGCGCAGGCACCCATGACTGATTATCTCCATGGCGTGCGGGTTATCGAACTCAACGACGGCACCCGCCCCATTCGCTCCATCCCCACCGCTGTCATCGGCATGGTCTGCACGGCCGACGACGCCGATGCGGCCGCGTTCCCCTTCGACACGCCGGTGCTGCTCAACAACGTTCAAACCGCCATCGGCAAAGCCGGTACCACGGGCACCCTGGCGTCCAGCCTACAGGCCATCGCCGACCAAACCAGGCCCTACACCATTGTCGTGCGCGTGAAGGAAGGCGACACCGAAGAAGAGACCACCAGCGCCTTGATCGGCACCACTACCGCCGAAGGTAAATACACCGGCATGAAAGCCCTGCTCGCCGCCAAGGCTCGCTTGGGGATGGTGCCGCGCATCCTAGGTGTACCAGGCCTCGACAGCTTGCCGGTGGCCACCGCCCTGGTGTCCATCGCTCAGCAGGTACGCGGCTTCGCCTACGTCAGCGCCTGGGCCTGCAAAACCAAGGAAGACGTGGTCGCTTACCGGGCCAACTTCGGCGCCCGAGAAGCGATGGTCATCTGGCCTGAATTCCAGAATTGGAACACCGCTACCAACGCCACGGTGACCGCCTCGGCGGTGGCCCGCGCCTTGGGTCTGCGCGCCAAGATCGATCAAGAAGTGGGCTGGCACAAAACCCTGTCCAACGTCCCGGTCAACGGCGTCACGGGCATCAGTGCTGATGTGTTTTGGGATCTGCAGAACCCCGCCACCGACGCTAACTACCTCAACAGCCAGGATGTGACCACGCTCATCAACGAGGGCGGCTTTCGCTTTTGGGGCAGTCGCACCACCAGCGCGGACCCGCTGTTCGCGTTCGAGAATTACACCCGTACCGCGCAGATCCTCGCGGACACCCTGGCGGAGGCGCACATGTGGGCAGTGGACAAACCACTGCATGCGTCCCTGGTGCGGGACCTCATCGAAGGGGTCAACGCCAAGTTCCGCGAGATGATCGGCGCGGGCTATTTGATCGGCGGCAAATGCTGGTACCCAGACGATGCCAACGACAAGGACACCCTCAAGGCCGGCAAGCTGTTCCTGGACTACGACTACACGCCTGTGCCTCCGCTGGAAGACCTCACGCTGCGGCAGCGCATCACCGACCGCTACCTGATCGACTTCGCCAGCAAGATCAATAGCTGAACCCGCCCCTGCGCACCGGAGAACCCGACATGGCCATGCCTCGCAAACTCAAAAACCTCAACCTGTTCAACGACGCCAACAGTTACCTGGGCGTGGTCAAGTCCGTCACCCTGCCGCCGCTCGGCCGCAAGATGGAAGGCTATCGCGGCGGCGGCATGAACGGCCCGGTAAAGGCTGACCTCGGTTTCTCCGACGACGGCATTCAGTTGGTTTGGAAAACCGGTGGGCTGGACCTGATCGTTCTCAGGCAGTTCGGCGCGGTCAATGCATCGGGCATCGCGTTGCGTTTTTCCGGCGCCTTTCAGCAGGACGACACCGACGCCATCAGCGCGGTCGAGGTGGTGATGCGTGGTCGCCACGAGACCATTGAGATGGGTGAAGCCCAGCCCGGGGAAGACACCGAGCACAGCATCACCACCACCTGCACCTACTACAGATTGATCGTCGACAACGAAGACATCATCGAAATCGACCTGCTCAATTTCATTGAAATCGTGGATGGCGTAGACCTGCTGGACAAGCAGCGCAAAGCCATCGGCATCTGACCTACCCTCTGGACCCGCTATGAATACTCAAGACAACCTTGAAGCGCTGCCGCCCCAAGACGAAAACACCGTGCACCTGGATACCCCAATCATCCGTGGCAAAACCATCATTGAGAGCATTACTTTACGAAAACCGCAGTCCGGCGAACTGCGCGGCGTGCAACTGGTGGACCTGCTGAATATGGACGTTGCCACCCTGTTCAAGATCCTGCCGCGCATCAGCCAGCCCAGTATCACCGCACCGGAAGCCGCCAACTTGGACCCGGCCGACTTGTTCACCTGCGGCGCCAAGATTGCCAGTTTTTTATTGCAGAAAGCGGCGAAGCCCGATGCCTGCCTCGTTGCGTAGAAGACGCCATGGCCGATCTGGCCGTGGTTTTCCACTGGGCGCCGGCTGACATGGACACGCTGGGTCTGCAAGAGCTGATGGAATGGCGCGAGCGCGCCCGTGTACGGAGTAACACCGATGGCGAATGACTTGAAACTGCGTGTGCTGCTCGACGCCATCGACAAAGCCAGCGGCCCGCTGAAGGCCATCGACAAAAGCAGCATCGCCACCGCTCGCGCCTTGAAAGAAACCCGCGACCGACTCAAGGCGCTCAACGCGCAGCAGCACGATGTCAGTGCCTGGCGTGCCCAACGCACAGCCGCACTGCGCACCGAACAGGCGCTCAACGCAGCGCGGGATAAGGTCAAAACACTTAGCCAACAGTTCGCGGCCACCGGGGCGCCGACCCGTGCCATGACCCAGCATTTTCAGAAGGCTGTCCGGGCCGCTCAGGCGCTCAAACAACAGCATCAAAAACAAAACGAACAGCTCCAGACACTGCGCAGCCGAATGTCCGCCGCCGGCATCAGCACCCAACACCTGGCCCGCGATGAACGCCATCTGCGGCGCCAGATCAGCAGCACCACCGCCAGCCTCAGCGCGCAACAAAAACAACTGACCGCGTTAACGGAACAACGCCGACGCCTCAACGCTGCGCGGGTCTCAATGGATGGCTCTCGACGCACCGCTGGCGAGCTGGCCGCCAAGGGGGCAGTCGCGACGGCGGGCGGTGGTTCGGTTTTGTATGCGGGCGCTCGGTTGCTGTCGCCGGGCATCGACTTCGACGCCAGCATGAGCCAGGTGCAGGCCATCACCCGACTCGAGGAGCAGGCCGACGCACTCAAAGCCCTACGCGCCCAAGCCCGCAAGCTGGGCGGGGCCACCCAATTCACGGCGGGCCAGGCGGCCGATGCGCAGGGCTATCTTGGCATGGCGGGTTTTGAGCCCCACGCCATCCAGACCGCGATGCCCGGAATGCTCAAACTCGCGGCGGCCGGCGGTACTGAGCTGGCCCAAACTGCCGACATCGCTTCAAACATCCTATCGGGACTGGGACTCACCGCCGATGAAATGGATCGTTTGGGCGACGTATTGGTGGGCACGTTCACCCGTTCCAATACCACCTTGCAAATGCTGGGCGACACCATGAAATACGCCGCGCCCATGGCGAAAACCTACGGCGTGGAGTTGGAAGTGGCCGCGGCGATGGCCGGCAAACTCGGCGATGCGGGTTTGCAAGGCAGCATGGGCGGCACGGCGCTCAGCTCGATCATGAACCGCTTGGCCGCACCGCCCAAAGGCGCGGAAAAGGCCCTAAAACAGCTGAACATCATCACAGCGGACACCGCCGGTAATCTGCGCCCGCTGCCGGATCTGCTGAAGGAAATCCATGCCAAAACCCGCGCCTTGGGCACTGCTGAGAAAGGCGGCCTGTTCAAAGCCATCGCCGGTGAAGAAGCGGTGAAGGGCATGGCTCAGCTGGTCGAACAAGCGGGCACCGGGCAACTGCAAACACTCATCGCCAGCCTGCGCCAAAGCCGAGGCGAAGCCGCTCGTACGGCCAAGATCATGGCGGACAATCTCAAGGGAGACCTGGTTACCCTCAGCAGTGCCTGGCAAGACTTTGGTATTGAACTGCAAGACCAGCAGAACGGCCCCTTGAGGGAGTTGATTCATTCCGTGACCGAGCTTGTTCGAAGCATCAAAAGCTGGACGCGGGAAAATCCAAAGCTTGCGGCCGGGCTGGTGAAAGCCGTCGCGATCATTGCGGCGCTGGCTGTCGGCGTCGGCGGTTTGATGTTGGCCCTTGCGAGCGTGCTGCTGCCTTTCGCTGCGCTACGTTATTTCTTGGTGTTGCTGGGCTTTCGCTTGCCAGGATTGATTGGTCTGCTGACGACGTTGGGCCGTACCGTGCTGCCTTTTCTCGCCAAAGGACTCTTGACGGTCGGGCGTGCTCTGATGCTCAACCCCATTGGTTTGACCATCACTGCCATCGCCGGCGCGGCGTACCTGTTGTATCAACACTGGGACGCCGTGACGGCCTATTTGCTTGGCGCTTGGGACGAGATCCGAAGCGGCTTTGATGACGGGCTGGGCGGCATCTTGAAAGTGCTCGCGGACTTCAGTCCGGTTGGGCTGATCTACCAAGCTTTCGCGGCGGTGTTGAAGTACCTAGGCGTCGATTTGCCCAATCGCTTTACCGCCTTTGGTGGGCTGATGATCGATGGTCTGGTTAAAGGATTGACCGCCGGTATCGGCAAGCTCAAGGAGGTGGTCGATCGGCTTGGCACCCGAACGATTGACGCCTTCAAGGAAACTCTCGGCATCCACAGCCCTTCACGAGTGTTTGCCGAGCTGGGCGGCTTCACCATGGACGGTCTCGTCCAGGGCCTATCACGGCGCGCCGACGACCCCGTGCGCGCCATGACGGTCTTAAGCCAACGGCTCATCGAGGCCGGTGGACGCTTGGCGTCCGTTGATTCAATGACAATCGATCATCGCGCCCCGATCAGCCCTTGCCCCTCGCAGCACATCGACAGTCACGACACCTACGCCATTCACATCCACACAACGCCCGGCATGGACGCCAACGCGGTCGCCCGGGCTGTGCGTGCCGAGCTGACACGGCATCAACACGATCAAGCGGCTCGACGCCGCAGCCGCCTTGCGGACCTGGAGTAACCGACCATGATGCTTGCCTTGGGCATGTTCGTCTTCAGCCTTTCCACTGCGGCCTACCAGGCGCTGCAACGTCAAACCGAATGGCGCCACGCCAGCAACCCTCGCGTTGGCGCGGCGCCGGCTCGGCAGTTTGTCGGACGCGGTGACGACACCATCACTCTCCCCGGCATCATCCTGCCGGAGCTGGCCGGCAGCGCCCTGAGCCTCGACGCGCTGCGTCTGATGGCAAACACCGGTAAGGCCTGGCCGATGGTTGAAGGCAGTGGGCGGATCTATGGCCTGTGGATTATCGACAGCCTGAACGAAACCAAAACCCTGTTCTTCCGTGACGGCACGCCGCGACGCATCGAATTCACCCTCATCCTCAAGCGCATCGATGATGACAGCATAGACCTGCTCGGCGCGGCCACCCGCGTGGGCGTCAGCATCATGAGGGCGCTGCTGTGATCGACGCGGCGCTGTCCAAGGTCACCGGATACATCTACGGCTTAGTCGAAGGCTATCGCCGCGATGCCGCTTACCCCGTGCCGGCGTTTCGCATCACTGTCGATGGCAAGGACATCGCCCAGTTGATCAGCCCACGCCTGATGAACCTGGACCTGACCGACAATCGCGGCATCGAGGCCGACCAACTCAGCATCACCCTCAGCGATCATGATGGGCTGCTGACTATCCCACCGAAAGGCGCAGTGATCCGCCTGTGGCTGGGCTGGAGCGACACCGGCCTTGTGGACAAGGGCAGCTACACGGTCGATGAAATCGAACACAGCGGCGCGCCGGACGTGCTGAACATTCGCGCCCGTTCGGCGGACCTGCGCAAGGGTTTCAAAACCAAGCGCGAGCGCAGTTGGAGCAACACCACGCTCGGCGCCGTGCTGGGCGATATCGCCTTGGGCAACGGCCTGACCGCCTGCGATGCCGACGCCTTGACCGGGTCGCCCATCCTGCAGTTGGACCAGGCCAACGAATCTGACGCCAACCTGATCAGTCGCATCGGGGAAGCGTTCGACGCCGTGGTCACCGTCAAGGCTGGTTGCTTGCTGTGCCTGCCGGCAGGCGGCGGCAAGACCGCCAGCGGCGCCGACCTGCCGCACGTCACCCTCACCCGCGCCGACGGCGACCAACATCGCTATCTGCAAGCCGACCGCGACAGCTACGACGGGGTGCGAGCGTATTTTTACGACGTGAGCAGCGCGAAGAAACAGGAAGCCATTGCCGGCGGTGGCGACTATCTCAAAGACCTGCGCCACACCTACAGCGACCGCCAGTCAGCCTTGCGCGCAGCTCGTGCTGAATTCAATCGGTTACAGCGCGGTAGCGCGACGCTCAGCTACTCCCTCGCCCGGGGGCGGCCTGACCTGATTCCCGAATTGACCTACACGCTTCAGGGCGTAAAACCGGAGATCGACGCGATCGTCTGGTACGGCGGCAACGTGCTGCACAGCCTCAATGGGGACAACGGTTACACGGTCGATCTGGAGTTGGAAAGCAAGCTGCCCGAGGACAGGGTTGAGGATCTGGCTGAAGAGAATAAAGGCGACTTCACCGGAGTGATTGCTCACTACCGCGACAGGAGGACCGGGAAGGAAAAGACAGTGTCGGTCGGTGATCAGAGCAGGCCTAAGCGACTGCGGTGGTTGTACGCCACGGAGAAATCGGCCAAGCGGGCGATTGACCGGGAGTGGCGACGAATGCAGACAGAGACGCCATGACTCGGGCACGGAAAAACGATTACGAACAACTCAAGGACGATTGCATGCAGGACATACGTTGCGGCCATTGCTGTCGCAAGCTGGCCGCCGCCAGCGGCTTCCAGGAACTCCAGATCAAATGTCCGCGTTGCCGGACGCTTAACCATTTGAAGGCCCAGAGCCTCCCCTCAGTGTGCCGCGAGCATCCAGAACAACGAGTTCATGAATGCAGCAACCCACTATTGGAAGCCTGTTCGCAGGCATAGGAGGTTTTGATGTCGGATTTGAAAACGCTGGATACCGCAGCGCCTGGCAAGTTGAACTCAACCCCATCAACCGGGCTGTGCTTGCCGATCGATTTCCCCATGCACAGCAATTTGAAGACGTGCGCCAGTGTGGCGCCCACAACCTCTGCCCCGTCGACGTGCTTACCGCCGGCTTCCCCTGTCAGGACATCAGCCTTGCAGGATACCGAGAAGACAACCACGCCTCCCGAGGGCTACGCGGCGAACGCAGCGGCCTGTTCTGGGAAGTCATACGTATCCTCAAAGAGATACAACCTGGCTGGGTGGTGCTTGAGAACGTCGTTAACCTGCTCGCTGTCAACGATAGCCAAGACTTTGAGACAGTCGTCCGGGCCCTTGCGGACTGCGGGTATGTGGGATTTTGGCGAGTGCTTAATGCTCAATATTTCGGAGTCCCCCAGCAACGTCGTCGAATATTCCTGGTCGCCGGTTATCGACGAATGCCCCCCTTCGAGTTCCTGGCTGACGCCGCGCCAGTGGACGCAATACCTCCAGCGTCTCGCTCGATCCAATGGCCTCGGCCCGCGGATGCCTGGGCTGCCAATACTCTATTGGCAAACAAGGCCGGCTCCCAGATCGCTATGGGCTGTACCACTTTCGTCGCTCACCCGAACGGATGGGATCAGATGGTTGAGCGGCAGCGAGCGTCTGAAGATGATGGGCTTTGCCTCGGACTGGATGCGGCCAACCTTGCGGAGGCTTTCAGTGCCGGAAACGCCGTTGTTACGCAGGTCGCGGAGTGGGTTGGGCGGATCTTGATGCTGTGACCCAGCCTCACGTCTAGGCGGAAGTCCCTGCACTCCCCGCACATCTATCCAGTAAGTGCAGATTAGAACTCTGAAAGCAAAAAACCCCAGGGCTTGCGCGCCTGGGGCTTTCAGCTGAATCTCTATATCGGCCTATCCTTTCGCTTTCGCTTATCCCGCTCACTGGCTAGGAGAGGTTTTCACCTCCGAAATCGATACCCCCTTTCGGGTTCCGGTCCGTATCGACAGTTCCTAATCTACCCGGCTTTGTCGGTCCCGTCAAACCGGAATAGATTGAAGCCAACCCGAGCTTCGCACACATTCATTCCTCAGAAATTTACGTACGCCGACGTTCGGTGCAAATAGCCGTATTTTATGACTTCTTTCACATCTCTGTTGTTTCTCTATTTTCGCCCCGGTACGCTGCTGCGCTTTCCCCTACCCGAGTCTGCGAAATGCAATGGAGAGATCTGAACATCAACGGCAGGACGCTTTCGATGGCGCATTTGCAGCCATTTGAGATGGCGTTCGACGTGGCAGGTGAGCAGGTCACAGTAAAATTTGAATTCGGCTTCCATTGCTTCACGGACGACAAAGGCAACGGCGAATTGCTACATTTTAATGGTGAACACCGTTATTTCTGTGGAAATCGCTATCATTGCAGCACGCAATTGCGAGATTACATCGAACGGCGTTTCTATCAAGGAATGGCTGTGCCGCATTTCGTCCAAAACAACCAGCGGTACTACTGTCTGGACCTGCATGACTATGCAATCTTTTTCTCGATTAGCAAGCCAGCAAAAACAACGAATCAGCTCAAATTACGAATAATTTCAGCATATGACGTGGCGACATGGGGCCGCACCACGCTGCCACGAGGCAAGCCCCATAACGTGCGCTACATTCTGGAGATGCGTAACGCAGGCAAAAACGTATAGAAAGCAAAAAGCCCCAAGGCTTGCGCACTTGGGGCTTTCAGCTGAATCTCTATATCGGCCTGTCCTTTCGCTTTCGCTTATCCCGCTCACTGGCTAGGAGAGGTTTTCACCTCCGAAATCGATACCCCCTTTCGGGTTCCGGTCCGTATCGACAGGCCATAATCTACTCGGCTTTGACGGTCCCGTCAAACTGGAATGACCCCGGCAGACAGGGCCGTAGCGCTTTCGTATCTGCTAATCAGGCTTCACCGGTCGGCGTCACGGCAACCCCGGGGCTGTCAGTACAAAGTCCCTCCTGCTAGATGCGTCGCCCTCTCCTGATCGGTCAGCGCCTTCGTGCTCAACACCGCGCTAGTCACCTCACTTCCGGCATTTTTCCCACAACTGGGGCAGTCAATATTTTCCCGCTCCTTGCCCCCAGGGAACTCCCCACTCAGATAGATGACTTTGAATAGCTCGTTACATCCAGTACAGGTGTACACGTCCATCGCCTTGCTCCCTCATACGAAAATATGTCAACGCCGTGGCTGATACGAGCTCGCCGACGCTTCACCTCCCTTTCTACGCTTTACCTTCAACTACCGCACGCCTACCCGACGAGCACCCAGTCGTCTACGCCATGAAAGCGAGTACCGGAATGATTTCCTGCGGGACACGTCCCGTCAGCACCAGGAAGCGGCGCCAGACGCCATAGGGCGGTGCTTTGCTGCCGTCCTTGAAAGCCCTGACTCGACGATCCGAGGACAAGCCTAATAACCCCGCCAGCTTTGCGTCGGTGTTATACGCAGGAAAATGCGCCTGGAAGTGTCGGAAGTAGGCACCGATCAGATCCCGGTGCGGTGGCTCCCATCCCTCTTGCTCGGTCAGCAGGTGGGTACGCGGGTACTGGCTTTCGTCCACCTCGGTTTGTCCTGTCAGTTTCGGTGCCTTCAGGTTGGCTTGGAGCTGCGCAACGCCCGCTTTCGTTGCCGCCTCGAACACGAAAGCCTGCTGTTCGGTAATGCTCGGTAGATCGATGTTCATAAACCAATTCCTTAAGCGCCTGTGAAGCGTCAGGGGCCTTCCGGCCCCCTTTGCTTACCGTGGCGACAGCTCGATACGTCGAACGTCTGAAACACGGATATTGACCAAGCTCAACGTCCCGGTGGCTACCCTTTGCCAGTCGCCCCGCTGGTGAATCGCTGCGAGACAGTAAAACAGGTAATCCGGTAACAACAGATCAGTTCGTTCCACCCGTAACCCGATGTACTCGGGGTTGTAGCTCCGGGTGGGCTCGCCGCACCGTTGTATGGAGCCCCGCCGTACGATCCAGAAATGTGCCTCGGGAAAGCGCGTGCGGATGGTCGCTACCTCAGAAAGTTTCATCTCGTTCTCCGCCGGCGGCATGGCTAGCCCCCTCAGAGTCGAGTGGCTTTCCGCATGCCACCAACGGAATCGATACTAGGCTCTTTGAGCCTAAAACGACAGCTTTTTTCAGGCTCGATGAGCCTAAATTTGTAACGGCTCCTTGCATTTCTCCCCGACGCTCACCGATGCGTTTTTTATGAAAGAGCTTGATGTGGGACTAACCCAAGGGACACAGTACAGATAACACGTGCATTGTGTTTACTTGTGTTGCCTCCTATAGCGCGATGTTGCGCAACAGATGTGTTGCGCACTTATGCAGCACTTATGCAGCACTTCTGCTGCACACTTAGCTGAAGTTTAGTAGCCACAAAACTCTTAGCCTACCGTCCGTCGGATGTTTAAGTGGAGATGTACGCCTCTAGGGGTTTACATAAGTAAATCCGTGCCAATCGGATCAAATGTGGATAACCCAGTGAAAGCCTTACCAGCCAGGCACTGGCGCTTCGAAGATTATTTTCTAAACCTTCCGCGCACAAAAAAGCCCGGCTGGAGCCGGGCTTTACGGGCTGAAAATCGTGGTTGCTCTGGTTTCAAAAAAACCTGATGATTCGTTCAACCGCCGGTTCAGCCATTTCACTTGTCTTCGCAAAACAAAGGTTATGGGCTGATCGCACCTCAGTCAACCTGGTTTCGTTGACTAAACGTACGTAAGTACGTACGTAGTTGCGTAAAGTGCATTCATACATTGACATAGTGAAAACTTCAATCATTGTTGGGATGCGGTGGCGGGATGGAGGTTCTATTAAATAGAACCTAATCTTCCATATGAGGAGCATTTAGAAATGGTGAAAATCACCTTTCGTTTTATTCCTGAAGAGTTGATCCGTGCGCTGCAAGCCGCGTATTGGTCAATCCGTTTGATCCGCATACTCTTCTAAAATGGAATGACCAGGGGCCTAGGCCCCTGGTCTTGTTGGAGAGAGATCTCAATAACACCTCACCGTCCAGAGTTGATCAATCCTCGTTGTGAAGCTCTGGCTCATCATTTCTCGCCGCATCCCCCAATCAGGACTGGCCGGCACGCTACCAGTACGCAAGGTTCCACGCCCCCACCGCTGATTAATCTCATCCAGGACGCCCATCATCTTCTCAGCGGCCTGCGGTTGGGACTGGGCGAACAAGTCGTCCGTAAATTCACCAGGCTGACGCAGATCCATCAGCAGGATCTCAGCTTTGCTGTATTTGAAACCCGGCCTGAACAGACGATTCACCGCCTCGATCGCCGCCTTCGTCAGCAACCGAACATCGTTGGTTGGGTAAGGCAGCTCGACCAAGGCCCCGTTGGCATACTTCGCCTCTTCTGGGTTGAACATGCCGGTGCGTATGCTGACGCGGATCTTCTTGCACAACGAGTTCTGCACTCGTAGTTTTTCCGCCGCCCGGTGGACGTAGGTGGCCACCGCCTCCTTGATCGGCTCTATAGTCGTCAAGCGCTTGCCGAACATGCGACTACTGCAGATCTCCTGCTTGGGCGGCTCAGTGTCGGATAGCTCCAGGCATGAGGTGCCGGCCAGCTCGCGGGCGGTCTTTTCGATGACCACGCTGAATTTCTGCCGGAGCATCCACGGGTCGGCTTTCGCCAAGTCCATGGCCGTCTTGATGCCCAGTCCTTCGAGATGGACCTTCATCCGCCGGCCCACCCCCCACACTTCGCTCACGTCGGTGTTGCGCAGCACCCAGTCACGCTTGACCTGGTCGCAGATATCCACAACGCCACCGGTGTGAGCCTGAAGACGTTTGGCGGTGTGGTTGGCGAGCTTTGCCAGGGTCTTTGTGGGAGCGATGCCGACGCCCACCGGGATGCCGGTGCGCTTGTGAACCGCGGCGCGAATGGTGCGACCGAACGCCGTTAGATCGCCGCGAATACCTGTCAGGTCGGCAAAGGCCTCATCGATGCTGTACACCTCCACGGCCGGCACCATGGATTCGATGATGGTCATCACCCGCTCGCTCATGTCGCCGTAAAGCGCGTAATTGCTGCTGAACACCTGGACGCCGTTGCGGCGCAGCACGTCCTTTATCTGGAAGTACGGCGCGCCCATCTTCACGAAGGGCTTGGCGTCGTAGCTGCGTGCAATGACGCAACCGTCGTTGTTGCTCAGCACGACGATGGGGGTCTTCGCCAGATCCGGCCGGAATACGCGCTCGCAACTGGCGTAGAAGCTGTTGCAGTCGATCAGCGCAAAGACTTGTTCACGGTTTGCCATGGTCGCGCACGCTATAGGTCACCACACCCCAGATAATCAGCTCGTCGCCCTCCATCACGTAGCGCGGCGGGTACTTGCTGTTCGCCGATAACAGGATGATTGTGTTGTCACGCATGTGCAGGCGCTTACAAATGGGCTCGGAGTTGAGCCCGGCGATGACGATATCGCCATGCTCGGCGGTCAGGCTGCGATTGACGACCACCAGGTCTCCGCAAAATATGCCGGCGCCCTGCATGCTCTCGCCCTCGATCTTTGCCAGATAGACGTGTGGGGCTCGGATCTCGAACAGCTCGTCCAGGGAGATGTGCTTTTCGATGTGGTCGGCTGCCGGCGAAGGGAAGCCCGCAGGAATCTGGAACGAGTACAGCGGGAGCTTTTCGCCCCCTTCCAACAGCGGGCCAAGGATGGTGACACTCATGATGCGAACTCAACGTAAATTACTGTATGCACATACAGTAAACTCGTCGGGGTGTGCGTGGTCAATTGATGTGTAGGAAATTTCGACGGGTGACACCATGTGTGGACGCTATTCGATTTACGAACCGATGGACCACTACCTGAGAGAGCTGGCCCCACAGCAGCTGGTAATCAACGGCTACGACCTTTGGGCCATCGATCGGTACAACGTGGCACCCACGACTCGCGTGGAAATCATCCGGCCGGCGGACGGTGGGTTGAGCATCGATAAGGTGCGATGGGGATGGTCGCCGTTTTGGGCTAAGGGCAAGAGGCCTGACCCTATCAACGCCCGAGTTGAAACGGTCACCACCGGGAAATTCTTCAAGCAGCTTTGGCCGAACGGCCGAGCCATTGCGCCTGCCAATGGCTGGTTTGAGTGGGTCAAGGATCCCGATGATCCCAAGAAGAAGCAGCCCTATTTTATCCGTCTGAAAAGCCAGGCGCCGATGTTCTTCGGTGCCCTAGCGCAGGTGACACCTGGATTGGAACCGAACGACCAGGACGGGTACGTCATCGTCACCGCGGCCAGTGACCAGGGCATGGTCGATATCCATGACCGGCGGCCCCTGGTGCTCGCTCCTTCAATAGCTCGGGAATGGCTCGATCCTGAGCTGGACGCGGCCAGGGCTGAAGAGATCGCCAAGACCGCGTGTCGGCCGACTGAGGACTTCGAGTGGTTTCGGGTTGGCAGGGATGTGGGGAATGTCAGGTATCAAGGGCCGCAGCTAATCCTTCCGCTGGATGACCCATGTTGACAGTTCCGATGGGAATCCAGTGCGGCGTAGGAATGTGGTCGCGGCTCTGTTCTAACCCCACAGCAAAAGCAGTCCCCACCTCTCTGCAACTTAAGATACAGGGGCACACGCCAGCGACTTTGCAACGTGTCTTACATAGCCACGATCTGCATCAGATAACTTCCGATACCATGTAAGAAGATTCCATTCATCCTGTGCTAGCTCAGAACTCTCGCGGTGGTTCTTTTCCACGCCAATGTTCTTTTTGTCATCCTGATCCAACATGCCCACTACTCCATTAAGTGCATTGCGTGCGCAACGTTACTTAGGCGTGTGGGAAATCAAAACTGAAATTCGTCGTAACGAATCGTTTAAATACGACTAGTTATTTCTCGGCGTTCGAAAGACCGGTAACTTCTGCCATTGCGCTGATGATGCGATGCACAGCTTTTTGGTCATAGCCAGACAAGATCCTGAACTGGTGCAGCAGCGTTTCTTCGGCCTCGCTCAAGCCTTCGAGCCCACGTCGCGTGCGCCTTCCAGTCAGGACGTATGGCACGTCGACACCAGCCTTGAGCACCGCCGTGAGGTAGACGGAATCAGGGTTTCGCTCTCCTTTCTCATAGCTGCCTTGAGTATTGCGCGTGATGCCACCCAGTTGCGCAAAGGCCTCCTGGTTGAGCCCAAGCCGCGTCCGCTCTTCGCGCAAGCGTTCACCCACGCCAACGTCCATGTCATTTTCAGATGCACAACTTTTCAAGCTTTCACCCTTTACAGGACCAAATCCTTGGGCATAATTGCACCAAATCAACACGGATGCCCACGAATGGACACTATGCCCGCCCCCCTCACACCCGAGCAAGCCCGAGCGATGCTTGATCGAAAAGGTATCAGCATTGCGCAGTTCTCTCGTCAGAACGCGCTGAACAGCAACCTGGTCAGCGACCTGCTGAATGGCCGGAAGAAAGGACGCCGCGGCGAAGCCCATCGGGCCGCGGTGTTATTGGGCATCAAGCTCGGCACTGTGCCGGCAACCATCACCCCATCAGCCCTCGCGCAAGGACGCCGCCGTGAGCACTTACAAATTGGTTTGCCCCCATTGCCAATCACGGATGCGCATCCGCACAAGTGAAGGCACGCATATTTTTCTTCGCATTGCTTATTTGCAATGCACTAACGAGGCGTGCGGTTGGTCTGTTCGCGCCGAGTTTGAAATGACACACGAGATGAGCCCCAGCGGGATGGCCAACTCGTCGGTCAAGTTACCTTTGGCAGATGTCGCGCTACGTCGTGAGGCGATGACAACGAATGTCGCGCAACTCGAACTATTACCCCACTTAAGGATGGAGCGGACTGAATGAACGATACCCAGCCTATTTCGCTTGATTACCGCAGCAGTATGCAGCAGGCCGCCCTTGCCTATCTGGCTCGACACCAAGCCGAACATCTGGCCGATGGCGATCAGTTGTTCAAAAACTGTATCCATCATCTGATCGTTGCACTTGAGGTGCCGTCCGGCATTGCGACGAAACTGGTGCAGTTAGCCTGGACTGAGCATAACGCGGCGTCCGGCCTCGACCACCCCTCCTCGCTTTAACTCTTAATCATTGACTCAACCCTACTCGACCGTAGGGCTGGGTTTGTATTGCCCATCGGTTGGTGCGACATGGAACAGTCAGAAACGCTACGAGCTGAAGTGCTTCAACGGCTCAAGGACGATTACGGATTCAAGGCGCGGCACAGTGCCGTCTATTGGCGCGGCGGCAAATGCCCAGCCTGTGGACAAAAAGAGCTCTATACCCGGGTTTCGAAACCGTGGCTGATCATTTGCGGTCGCGAGGGCAAATGTGCGAAGCGCTGGCACGTTAAGGAGTTGTACGAGGATCTGTTCAATGACTGGAGCCGTCGAGCGCCCTCTTGCGATCAATACCCCACCGCAACAGCTCGAGCCTATCTAGAGTTTGCCCGTGGGTTTCGCCTTGAGCTGATTCAGGGCTGGTTTAGCCAAGAGTCATACTACTCCCGAGAGCTGAATGAAGGCAGCACTACCGTCCGCTTCGCCCTGGACAAAGGTGGATATTGGGAACGGCTGATCGATCGTCCGCACCGCTTCGGCAAGATGAAAGCTCGGTTCAAGCCTGGCGAGAGTCCTCGCGGGGTGTGGTGGTGTCCGCCTTGCGTCGAATTGTTAGACGTCGCAGGACTGTGGATTGTTGAGGGGATCTTCGACGCTATCGCTCTGGTGCATAACAGCATTGCCGCGGTGTCGGCTATGTCTTCCAACGCCTTTCCCGAAGAGTCATTGAGAGAGCTGGCACGACTGCGCGGCGGCAAGTTGCCCAAGTTGGTCTGGGCCTTGGACAACGAGCCCGGCGCACACAAATACACCAAACAATGGGTACGACAGGCACGCGCCCTGGGCTATGAATGCGAAGCAGCGCAGATCCCCCAACCTGACAGCCGCAAGGTTGATTGGAATGATTTGCATCAGCGCTGGGCCTTTATAGATGACGAGCCCCAGCGTACCGAGCAAGTCAAAAAAGACTTGGCGATTGCCCGCTATCACGGCTCGCTTCTGATCGCCGAAAGCGCGACCGACAAAGGCGTGCTGATGTACGAATGGCGCGAGCGTTATGAGTTTCACTTCGAGTTTGAGAGCCGGCTGTACTGGTTCAAGATGGACTTGGAGAAATTCCATAAAGCCATGCAGGCGTTGGAGTCTTCGGAGCGCCACGAAGACCAACTGCTTAACGATAAACAACGTCGGGACAAGGCGCTGCGCCAATGTGGTGGTGTTGTCGAAATCGCCAACTGCTATCCCCAGGCGCTGTACTTCCAGCGCAACGAGGTAACCGACGAGTCCTGGTACTACTTCCGTGTGGACTTTCCGCACGACGGCGGCAGCGTGAAGAACACTTTCACAGGCGGCCAGGTCGCCGCCGCCAGCGAGTTCAAGAAGCGCTTACTCAGCATGGCGGCCGGCGCGGTGTTCACCGGCAGCGGGCAGCAGCTCGACAAGATCATGAAGGACCAGCTCTATGGGCTGAAAACTGTAGAGACCATCGATTATGTGGGCTACAGCAAGGAGCACGGCGCCTATGTGTTCGGCGATATTGCCGTGCGTAATGGCATCGTCAGCCAGGTCAATAAAGAAGACTTCTTTGAGTTCGACAAGCTGCGGCTCAAGACGCTGCAGAAGTCGATTGCCATGCACATCCAGCGTGATGCCAAGCACTACCGCAACGACTGGCTGCCCATGCTTTGGACATGTTTTGGCGCCAAGGGAATCGTTGCGCTGGCGTTCTGGTTTGGCTCGTTGTTCGCCGAGCAGATTCGCGCACAGTACAAGTCGTTTCCCTTCCTGGAGGTCACGGGCGAGGCCGGTGCCGGTAAAACAACGCTGCTGACTTTTCTCTGGAAGCTCCTAGGCCGAGAACATGAAGGTTTCGATCCGTCGAAATCGACGCGTGCCGGCCGCCAGCGGGCAATGGGACAAGTTTCCAATATGCCGGTGGTGTTGATCGAGGGCGACCGCAACGAGCCGGATAAAGCACATGCCAAGGGCTTTGACTGGGACGAGCTGAAAGACTTCTTTGGCGGCGGCACCCTCGGCACGCGGGGGATGAAAACCAGTGGTAACGAAACCTACGAGCCACCGTTTCGGGGTGTCGTCGCCATCAGCCAGAACGCCGACGTCAGCGCGTCGGAGGCGATCCTGACCCGGATTATCAAAACTCACTTTGCTCGGCCAGCAGTGACCACTGAGAGTCGTGCAGCAGCGGATAACCTGAACCTGATCCCGGTGGAACAGCTCAGTCACTTTCTGCTGATGGCTGTGCGAGCTGAAGCTCAGGTCATGGCGAAGTTTGCCGAGCGCGTGGCAGTGCATGAGCAGTGTCTGCGCCAACTAAAGGAGATCCGTGTGGAGCGGATCATCAAGAACCATAGCCAGATCATGGCGCTGGTGGACTGCCTTTGTTTGGTCTGTCCGCTGGATGAAAACCAGCGCGTCACTACCCATCAGGCACTGACCACCATGGCTTTGGAACGTCAGTCAGCGATCAGTGCTGACCATCCTTTGGTTGCCGAGTTTTGGGACGTCTACGAGTACCTGGAAAGCCTCGGCGAAGGGCCGCAGGTCAATCACAGCATCGATCCAAAACTCATCGCCATCAACCTCAACGACTTCGCCGAAAAAGCCAGCGATCACCGACAGAACCTCGCGGATCTCAAGACCCTGCGCACGCTTTTGGTCAATAGCCGCAGCCGCAAGCTGCTGGAGGTGAACAAGGCCACCTACAGCGCCGTTCGAGCGGCCCAGGCAGCCAATAACGCGATGGCTAGGAAATCTACCACCGTGCGTTGCTGGACCTTCCAGAACGCCTAAGCGGCACCGTTCTTTACCAACCCGAATGTCGCTTACCCGAAGCGCGGTATCCCATTACACGACCCCGCGAGACGTTGCCCTTCGCTTATGCGAAAGACCGGACCGAAGTCGTCGGCATCATCAAGCGAGACCAGGCCAAGAACTAAAGGACAGTGCCGAGGAACGGCCATTCCTCGGCACCTACCACCCTCAAGGAGAGAGACATGCGAGATCAAACCCACAACGGTGGCCAGCCAGAGCCTACCACGCTAGATTCAAAAGTCGTCGCCCCGGCCGGCGTCATAGTTCGCGAACGACCGCCGCTGGCAGGCCAGCGCCTGGATCTGCCAAGCATTTGCGATATTTGCGGTAAAGCAAGGGTGACGCGCAGGCACCAGACTTGTAGCCGGATCAGGCAGAAGCGCAAATCGACAGAATGGGCAGCGTTGATGGCAGAGAAGGCCGCTGCTAAAAAAGTGAGGGGTGGGCGATATGCTTGAGCGTCATCAAATCAGCTGCCACCTAGGCTGCGCTGCCTTTCATGCGCTTCGACTCCGCCTCCATGTCAGTCTAGAAATGTGCGCCGACGGGGATGGAGGGGTTCTGCTATGAGCCAGCCGATAGATGGAGTCCTGATCTTTGAAGATCTACAACGTATCACTGGCTACGCTCGCCGGTCGGATGTCGAGCGCACTTTGATAGACCAGGGCGTTCGATTATTCCGTGGTCGGCTCGGCCCTTGGACTACGATCAATCTCATCAACCAGGCCGGTGGGCTGTGGCCCGCGACAGCGGAACGATACGAGGCCGAAATTTTATGAGGCGAGCCAGGAAGCGTAAGCACAATCCGCACATCCCAGGGCACATCGATCAAGCCGCCCTGCCGGCAGGCGTTTACTTTGACCATCGCGGCAGTGGCGTCTGGTACACCTTGCACTACGACGAAACGGGCAAACAGCGCCGCAAGAACATTGCACCTGCTGACAGTACCCTGGCAGAACTGCACCGGATCATGGACGAGGCATCCAACGTTGACAGGGGCACACTCCGATATGTGTGCGAGCAGTTCCATTTGAGCGACCGTTACAAAAAGCTCGCCCCGAAAACCCATGGTGATTACTGCTACTCCCGGGACGTGTTGCTGAACATCCCCACCAAGCTGGGTAAGCCCCTGGGCGATCTGGCGGTGAAGAGATTCACCGCCGCGCTGGTTCAGCGCATTGTCGATCGGCTGGCAGACGAAGGCACACCTTCGAAAGCTGCGCATGCTCTGCGCTACTTGCGCCGCGTGTTGCAGTGGGGTCGCAACCGTGGATTTCTTGATGTGAATCCTGCGCTGGGCATCGAGGCGCCGATTGAGCGAAAGCGGAGACGGTTGCCACGGCATAAGGTGATGGACGTTCTGATTGATCGCGCAACGGCACGTGGGCGTCTGGTGCGCAATGAACCAGGTGGCTGTCCGGAGTACTTGGCTTGCGTGATGGAGTTGGCCTATCTATGCCGGCTGCGAGGTATAGAGGTCGTGACGCTCACGGATGCCAACGAGCTGGACGAGGGGATCTTGACCAATCGGCGCAAGGGGAGCCGGGATAATATTGTTCGTTGGACTCCGCGGCTGCGGGCGGTGTGGGAGAGCGCGAAAGCGCTTCGCGCTAGAACCTGGGAGCGTCGGAAAACTGCGATTCCAATCTCACCTTCCAAGCGGTTCATCATCGTTGCGAGTCACGGTGGACCGCTTCGAAAAAGCAGTCTCGA
Source organism: Pseudomonas algeriensis (assembly GCF_048847255.1). Classification (NCBI taxonomy): domain Bacteria; kingdom Pseudomonadati; phylum Pseudomonadota; class Gammaproteobacteria; order Pseudomonadales; family Pseudomonadaceae; genus Pseudomonas; species Pseudomonas algeriensis. The sequence goes on from NZ_JBKKRK010000010.1 coordinate 88,202, forward strand.
TACGGCTTGGCAGCGGTTTATTACTTTAGCGATTGCGGATGGGGACGTGGAGCCGGAGGATCGGTTTGCGCTGCATGATTTGAAGCGGCGGGGCATCACCGACACGACGGGCACCAGGGCGGACAAACAAGAGGCTAGTGGACATCGTGACCCTAAGATGATGGATGTCTACGACCATAGTGTCCCTGTTGTTTCACCCTCTGCTGACTGACGCCACTATCCTGAGACGGACGACTGCCTTCAAAAAATAGCGGAGGCAGCCGCATAAAAGCTAAGCTGACAAGCCATGGATGAATGCGGCCAACGTAGGAAAGCAATGCATGAGAACTGACGAACCGAGCAAAGGACGCATCGCTAAATCAGCGCGAGATGAGTTCAGTTCCAATACGAAAAGCATGCTTGCACTGCGCGTTGCCTACCGTTGCTCATTTAAAAACTGCGACAAGACAACCATCGGCCCAAGCGATTCCGCCATCACCAAAACAATAAGCATCGGTGAGGCTGCCCATATCACCGCTGCTGCACCGGGAGGCGCGCGGTACGATCCCAACCTGACCCCAGAGCAGAGGAGTAGCATCAGCAATGGGATATGGATGTGTAAAAATCACGCTCGGCTGATCGACGTTGATCCCTCGGTCTATCCCGCACACGTACTCCGCGCAATGAAAGCCGAACACGAAGCGCGCATAAATCTAGAAATTTCCGGTTTAAGCCCTGGACGAAACGCTTTTGACTTCATAGCCATCGGCCCGTCGATAGTTTTTGTCGGTGATTTAATAGCTGCAGAGCAGAGCAAGTGGAGCTATCGCGTAGAACACTTCGTAATAGGAGACCTTTCTGAACTGTTGAGATACATCGACCAGTTCGAAAGCTCAGATCCTTATGATAAATACGTGCTCGTCAATGAGCTTGGTGACGGCCGCGAACTGTTGGCCGCGCCGTCATGGTCGAAAACCGGCAATGACTGCGTGATCACAACTCTGGTTAAGCCCGGCTTTCCGAAGATCGATGTCCATCAGCTTCCAATGACGATGGCACTGGGTGACGACCATGACTTGCAAATACTCAACGGAAGTCTTGCTCTGATAAGAGGCTTGGAGGCGCTCCCTCAACAAGTCAAAACGTGCCTTTCAATGAGCCGTGGAGAGTCCTACTTCGCTCCCAGCTACGGCACGCGAATTCGTGAGTATTCCGTCGGTTTCTTTGGCTCGCCCTGGCTTCCACGTCTAATCAAGCTGGAGGCCATCAGGATGGCCGCAATTCCATACGTAGACAGTCACGGCATAACGCAGCCGACGACACCGTTGTGCTGCGTTCGGAGGGTTATTTCGATTGAGCAAATCGACGCTGTCGGTGACAGTGGCTGGTATCGATTCCGTGTCGATCTCGATATTGAGGGGCTAGGCGAATGGTCACGCGAAATGCCGATCTTCATATCCGAGAAGCTTTGAGTGCTTATCCCCCACGTAACAGGCGAGCCAAAGCCTGCGAAACATGCGGGTTCTGGGGTGCTCGCACGTAACAAGGAATCACTTAACCCTTTGTTTTATACGTTTGAAGCACCTTCCTTGTAATCAGTAGGTCCCGGGTTCGACTCCTGGTGCCGGCACCATACAAAACAAAGCCCTCGCAGAAATGCGGGGGCTTTGTTGTTTCTGGTGTGCTCTCCTGCCTCCGCTCCCTGAGAAAACCTGTGGGAGCGAGCTTGCTCGCGATGAGACCATCAACCCGCCGACATCTTTTCGCCCAACACAACGGGCAATCCTTCCTAGGCCAACTCAGCCAAACAACATCTTCTGCCAGTGATCCTCACCCACAATGGCAAGCGAAGCACCCGCTTCCCGCAGCTCCACTGCCTTCATGATCTTCGTTCCGTAGGTACTGTGGCGCCACTGCTCATTACCCACGCTGCCGACCACCAAATAATGCACCTTCTTACTCACCCCGCCCCCAATCAAACCGCCACGCTCCTCGACCAGAGCCTGACAATCCTTGCGCGGCCCGTAGGCCATGACGCCTGTGAATACAAATATACGGCCGTCCCACACCAAGTCAGGGACAGGCGAGTTGAACGGAAGGTCTGTCGGAGCGAAGGCAGCTGCACCGCCGACCTGGGGTCTATCAATGCCCACGCCAGAGAAACTACTCAGGATGTTAAGCAGCTCAAGAGACTCATCCGGGTCCAGGGCATCGTCCTGAAGCATGGACGCCAAACGCGAGTACAACAAATTGATCACCGGGTCATTCAAATGAGCGAGGTTGTTTTCCAACCACTGCTTTAAAAAGATCGCTTCGTGGGTGTTCACGACGCCGTCCGCCGTGATGCCAGCGGCCAGCCCGACCAGGGCATCGGCGGCACGCCGATCGATGCGGGACTGGTGGAAGAATTTGCTGTTTTCGAATTCGTTGTGTAGGTCCATTACGGGGGTTCCTTGAGTGTATTGACGAGGCTGATGCATTACCGATGGAGAGAAATATTGTGTCCAAACCTAGCAATTCTGCGCTCAATTTCCGGGTTCTATCTGAAAATAAATCCGTCCCCTTTTTCTTCGTCCCCTTTTTCTTCAAGACATTATCCGACCTGGACGGGAGATTCTGCACGCACACAACCTTAAAGGTCTGCATGAGCTACGAGCGGCATACGCATGTGAGCGCTACGAGCAAATCACCCAACGCCCCGCGCCTATCAATGGCGGCAATTGTCACCAGTTAGATAGGAAACCTTGATCGTGTGACCCGGAGACGAATCAGCTACGAGCTGGGGCACGGTCGGATCGATGTGGTCGCTGCCTACATCGGGGGATGGCATGAGTAAGCCATTCGATATGGAAACGTTCTTGGCTGGCGTGCTGACCGGTTCGCATGTGACACGGCAGCGTCATCTACGACAGGCGAAAACTATCCAAGCTGAAATATCAGAACGCTGGAATCGAGACACGCCCAGGGGGTGGAAGCGAAAGCATGTGGCTTGGTTCCCCAATTATCGCCTCAGCCAGCACAGTGAGGCGACGCGGTACTACTACTTGCTGACGGTACGGCTGCTCGCATATCGTTTAGAAAAGTCATGGGCTTTCAACCTATGATCTAGGATCTAATTTTCTTGTTCACGAGCTACACCGACCGACCCATGTGTCTTTCACACTGCGGGAGACGACGCACCTACCCTCGAAATGACGATCCATGAGAGATTGTCTGGCTCGGGTAGCCTGCCATTCAGGAAGCTGGTATAGAACGTTGAGGTCCCAATGAAGGATCTCGGTAAAAAATCCTCAGGGGGGGAGAACGATGGAAACGTTCCACAATCCGGACCGGTTTATGTCCGATCTACGGCAAGTGCTATCTCAGGGAAGAAAGCGTATCGGGATTCTTGTCGGCGCAGGAGCTCCCCTTGCGATTCGCGTTAATGAGAAGAATGAAATTGACCCTAAAGGCAAGTCGCTAATCCCGGGTGTTGAGGCACTGACTTCGCAAGCTACCACTGGGCTTACAGAGACGCAGACATTGGCGGTTAATTCGATAAAGGAAAGCCTAGGCAGCAATGCCAACATCGAATCTATTCTTTCCCACATTCGTTTGCTAGAACAGGCCTTGGGAAAGACTGTAGTTCAAGGACTAGACTCTAATGGCTATAAAGATCTCGGCAGAGACATTTGCAAGAATATTGCAAAAATCGTAGGGGTTTATTTACCAAAAGAACGGAATGCCTACTCTGACTTGATCGCCTGGATAACAGGAACGGTCCGCACAAACTCTGTAGAAATATTCACCACAAACTACGACTTTTTGTTTGAGGAAGCATTTGAGAGAGTTCGGAGCCCCTACTTCGACGGATTTTCAGGCGGTGGCAAACCGTTTTTCGATCCGGTTTCAGTCGCTGGTGATGACTTGCCTCCACGGTGGGCAAAGCTTTGGAAAATGCATGGATCTCTCGGTTGGGCATTGGAGGACGGAGCCGTCGTCCGTGGACATGGCAGGGAAGCAGCCGAGCTAGTTTATCCAGACCACTTAAAGTATGACCTAACGCAAAAACAGCCCTACTCAGCACTTTTTGAAAGGCTTAAGCGCTTTTTACTAACCCCAGACTCCCTGTTACTTACAATAGGGTTTTCCTTTAGGGACGCTCATATATGTGCAGTTCTTGATGAAAGCTTGGCGATGAACGCCAACTCGGCAGTTTTGGCTTTCCAGTACCAAAATCTCGTAAATGAAGAACCCGCTGTTAAGTTAGCAAGCGACAGGCCAAACCTTAGTGTCTACGCAGCTGACGGGGCTGTGATAGGAGGTGTACCTGGAAAATGGCGTCCAGGTGAACTACCAAAAAACTGGGGAAGTATACGTGAAAGCTTTTGGGCACCACGTTGGCCGAAAGAGCCTGATCTGTTCTTGCTGGGAGACTTCTCAGCATTTGCACGTTTTTGCGCATTAGCTCAGGCTAATGACTTGGTAGTCCAGTCTCTTAGAAGAGACGAACCAGAAGCCCCAAAAGAAGAAGTTGAAAGCTCCGACTTCGGTAGTGGCAAATCAGAGGACGCTAATGGATGAGTGGCAATGATCCTACCTATCTAGGTGTCGTCAGCGCCGTATCTGGCGCTACTCTTACTGTTAAACTCGCAGAGTCTCTAGACTCAGGATTTGCTGTCATCAGAGGTCATACATATCGGGTAGGGCAAGTAGGAAGCTTTGTCAGAATCCCTCAAGGCTACCAAGACCTATTTGGTATCGTCTCTGAGGTTGGCGCGACTGCGGCACCAGTACAGTCTATTGCATCAGGCATCGATTCAGGGAGGTGGATGACGGTCCAGTTGGCCGGTGAAACCATTGGGGGACAGTTCGAAAGGGGTTTAAGCCAGCACCCGAACATAAATGACGCTGTACATTTGGTAACCGAAGCCGACTTGAGGAGAATATACGGATCAGTTGGCGATGACCAAGTTGTTATAGGCCACCTAGCTAGCGCTGAGAATATTGAGGTGCGGCTATCTTTGGACGCCCTGGTAACGCGTCACTCTGCCATACTTGGTTCAACAGGAGCAGGGAAATCCACAACAGTTGCAAGCCTTTTAAGGTCAATAATTCGAAAAGATCAAGTAGCGGGTTCTCCAGGTGCACGTATCCTCATGCTCGACATCCATGGGGAATACACAAAAGCGCTTGAGGATGTGGCGACAGTTTTTAGTGCTACACCTAGTCAAGGCCAAGAGTCACTGTTCGTTCCTTATTGGGCCTTAGAGGCTGGAGAGCTTCTGGACTTCGTTACCGGAGGACTTTCCGACGCCCATGAAATTGCATTTACGGATAAAATTGCGGAGTTAAAGGAAAAGGCGATTAGGGCGCATCCCAAAGCAGGCGTCGACTCAAGAACATTGACCGTGGACAGCCCTGTACCATTCAGCCTGAAGCAGCTCTGGTACGAGTTGATCGATTTTGAAACAACCACCTACATCGGCGCGAATCGTGATGAGCCTGCCTTAGAGGAGGCTGGCGCCGCAGATACCCTTATAGCACCAAAATATCAACCTCACGCTATGGGTACCAAGGGTCCATTTACCAATACAGCGGCAAAAGGAATCCGTAGGCCGCTGAATCTGCTTCGATCTCGCTTGCTAGATCGACGCTTTGACTTCTTACTTCATCCAGGAGATTGGGAGCCAGAGCTGACCGGCGCGGTAAAGAATGACCTCGACCAATTGCTGAAGGGCTGGCTTGGCCACGATAAACAAATCACGATATTAGACTTATCCGGAGTTCCAAGCACTGTCCTCACACGCCTTATCGGCTCTATTCTCCGTATTGTTTATGAAGCCCTTTTTTGGAGCCGGGAAAAATCAGAAGGCGGCGTAGAACGCCCTCTCCTAGTAGTAATGGAGGAGGCTCATCGCTATTTGGGTCCTGACGCCGGAACAGTGGCCTCAGAAGTAGTAAAGCGTATTGCTAAAGAAGGCCGAAAATACGGTGTTGGAGCGATGGTTGTTTCTCAACGCCCCGCAGAGGTTGATGAAACAGTTCTATCCCAATGCGGCACGATTATCGCGCTCCGTCTGTCTAACCCTGTAGACCGAGCACGTGTGAAGGGGACCTTACCGGATAATTTAGCCGGTCTGATGGATTTGCTGCCAGTCTTAAGAACAGGAGAAGCTATTATCACGGGTGAAGCAGCACGCCTTCCTATTCGCTGCCGAGTTGCATTACCTCGCCAAGAACATTTACCTCGAAGCAATGATCCGAAGGTGACTCACGCTTGGGCTAGGCGGCGCTCAGCAGAGGGATATGATCGAGTGGTTGCGTCATGGCGTGGTCAGCAAACTACAGCAGTTGTCCAAAAGCTTGATATAACCCGTTCCCCCATAGAAGACGATTCTGAGGAAGGCTGAAAATGAACCGTGATGCCGTATCTTCGTCAAACATTATATCTACCGGCTATGACCCAGAGAGTGAGACCTTAGAAATCGAGTTCAAAAGCGGAGCCGTTTACCAGTATTACAACGTGAGCGAGCACCTTTATGAACAATTCAAAGCAGCCCCTTCGAAGGGTCAATTTTTCCATACATACATTAAAGACGCCGTTCCTTTCTCAAGGGTTTGACTAGCATATTCGGGCTGCACAAAGTGCAGCCCGATTTCCCGATCAAATCAGGGACCAAGCTACATGCATCTATCTTAAACAGCTGTCTAAAATCCTTCTAGCTACCAAAAACCGGCTCTACTCAGATGATCCGACTGCGCTCCGCTTACATCTTTATAGGACTTTCTCTACCTGCACCAAACCCTGAAAGATACAATTTTCAGGTTAATTTGCCTGCTTAAACTAAGTGTCATTTTCTCTCCTTACGCAACGCTTCCAGCTCCGCCGGAGTTAGCTTTTTCGTATTCGAATATCCCTGTAAATACCATGACAGGATAGAGGTTGACTTCCTAAAGCATTCCAGCACCTCAACCCAACTGAACTCAGGAAACTTTAAATCAGTCGCAGAAATTTCAAACTCGATAGTTCCAACCTCATCTCCAATACCAGAGATAGAATCGATCATGTGCGAGCCTGAAAAATGCACATACCCACAGAGATTTTTGTAAACATTAGGAAGCCATGGATACTCATCTTTATGAGTCTCAACGAGGAATGCATCTGATAGCTGTTGTTTTCCATCTCTTGCCTTTATCTTGTTGATTGGCGTCCCTTTCATTACATTGAGAGCAAATTCATGCGGATCGGGTACAAGCCAGGCTGCAGAGAATCGTAGAGCCGTGTCTATATGCATCCGCAACAGCGAGCGCGCACAAACCATATTCCATGTACGGACCATTGATGCGAGCGCACTTGAAGTACTGATACCTCGTTTTATTGCGGCGAAGACCATCCAGTCTAATGGATACATAGGGCTACCAGAAGGACCCACAACATCCATGCCGAATTTAATTAAAGTATTCTTGTCCCGCTCCAGCTCCTGCAGCAGAGCTTCGACATTAACACTCTGCGGAGGGAATTTTTTATCCATACTGAAATCTCCACGATTGAAATTCTGGTCGACGCAGCCCAGTCTGCTAAAAGAAATCGCGATAGGCGTTAGTCCCCTAGACTAGCAGTAGATCCCCGAGCGCTCAGCAACTAACCGAGCACACCGAAATACTTTTAGGGATATAATGGCGCTACAAGGCAAAAAAACATCAACAAAAACAATATCTTGTTATGAAGTTCGACTCTTGGTGCCGCACCATACAAAACAAAGCCCTCGCAGAATGCGGGGGCTTTGTTGTTTCTGGTGTGCTCTCCTGCCTCCGCTCCCTGAGAAAACCTGTGGGAGCGAGCTTGCTCGCGATGAGACCATCAACCCGCCGACATCTTTTCGCCCAACACAACGGGCAATCCTTCCTAGGCCAACTCAGCCAAACAACATCTTCTGCCAGTGATCCTCACCCACAATGGCAATCAAAGCCCCCGCGTCCCGTAGCTTCACCAAAAATCGCTTCGTTGGTGTTCACGACATCGTCGGCCGTAATCCAGAGGAAGCGGCGATGATTCGCGGCACGGATCGGTATGCCTGGGCTTCGATTATTTGCAGGACGGGGCAAGGCCGTTATTGACGGCGTGGTGAAGGTACTGGAGGCGCCGGGCAGCATTGGGTTCTTCGGTGCTACGGGACTGATAGAGGGCTCCTACGCAGCCCGGCGGGAGCAAGCTCCCTCGCCACGGGTTCATCTAATCACTTTTTCCGCCGATAGCTTTATATATAAGAGCCAGGCCCATCCCAAGCCGCCGCTGGCGCTCGACTACACTTTCCCAGACATCCCCGCTCCAGGAGCAGTAAGCGATGAGAATCCGCACCAAGGTTGTAGGTTCGGGGTTGGTCAGCCTGTTTTTTGCGTTGTTGCTGGGCGGTATCGGACTCTGGGGATATCACGCCATGACCGAGGCCTTGGCGCAGAACGAGACCAGTATTTCCGCCATGCGCAAGCACATGGAGGCGGACATGATGCACGACGCCATTCGTGGCGATGTGTTGGCTGCCTTGCTAGTGGCGCCGGGCGATGCCGAAGGCGCAAAGGAAGTAAACGAGGCGTTTGATGAGCATTCACAGCGGATGCGCAAGGTCATTGCCGAAAACGCCGAGGCGCGGTTGCCTGGTACTATTTCCCAGACCATCTCCGAGCTCAAGCCTCAGGCCGAGGCCTATATTGCCTCAGCGAAGCAAGTGATTGGCAAGGCGCTGAGCGGCGCTCAGGATGGCCGGGCGTTGCGCATTGAATTCGACAAGGCATTTTCAGCCCTGGAGGAGCGCAACGAGGCGGTCAGTGAACTGATCGAGAGCCAGGCGCATTCCTCTCGCGAGTTTCAAGATCAGAGCATCAACACCTCCGAGCGCTGGTTGATCATCACCTTGCTGGCCACATGTGTGGCGTTGGCGTTGTTGTCGTGGAGCCTGCTCAAGGCTGTGCTCACGCCACTGAATAAAATCATTCTCAATACCCAGGCCATTTCCCAAGGTGACCTGCAGCGCTCAATGGGCGCTCATGGAAATGACGAACTGGGGCAATTGCAGGCGGTGATAGAGCAGATGCAGGCCAACCTGCGGCAAATGATCGCCACGATCCGCAGCCAGAGCGATGAGTTGCACGGCACATCACGGAATCTGGGCGATACGGCTCGGCAGATTGTCTCCAGTGCCGACCAGCAGGCCCAGAGCGCCACCAGCATGGCGGCGAGCATGGAGCAAATGATGGCGAACATAAGCCAGATCCATCAGCACGCCGACAGTGCGCGGACCATTTCGGCGCAGTCAGAACAACTGGCGAGCAGCGGTGGGCAGGTGATCCTTGGCGTAGTGGAAGGGATGAATCGGATCGCCGAAGTGGTCGCCCAGTCGTCCAGCAAAATCACCGCGCTGGATGCATCGTCCGAGGACATCCATTCCATTATCCAGGTGATCAAGAGCATCGCCGAACAGACCAATCTGCTGGCCCTCAACGCAGCCATCGAGGCCGCTCGCGCCGGCGAGGCGGGCCGCGGCTTTGCGGTGGTGGCCGACGAGGTACGCAACCTGGCGGCGCGCACGACGCAATCCACCCAGGAAATCACCGCGATGATCGAGCGCATCCAATCAAGCGCACGAGATGCGGTGGCGAACATGCAGGCCTGTGTGAGTCGAGTGGACGAAGGCGTGAACCTGGCGCAGCAGGCCGGGGTTTCCATCAGTGAAATCCGCACAGGCGCCCGGCATGCCGCCGAAGTGGTGGAGGAAATTTCCCAGACCATCGCCGAGCAATCAAAAGCCAGCGATGAGATGGCCCAACGGGTGGAGTCGATCGCCGAGCAGTCTAGGGAAAACACCCGCTCGATCCACGATTTGACGAAAACGGCAGATCATTTGAACGATGCCGCAGGCTCGATGCAGGCTTCGGTGCAGCAGTTCAAGATATGATCTATCACACCTGATTTACCTCAAACACAAACGAAATCTCCCGCTTCTGGGCGCTCCAGACATAACGAATATGCTTGCCCTGCACCGGAATCGACACCGCCGGCGGCCGGAACGCGGCGATGCATTCGTGACCAGGCAGGCGGACGCTGTTATACAAAAGCCCCCAGGACAAGGTTGCGCGCAACTCCCGGGCAAATACCTGGGACGGTCCATAGGCCGTGGGGTCTGGATTGTGCAGATGCGGATAATCGTGGCGAATGTCGTGCAGGGGTCTGACGACCTGGTTGACATAGGTACGCATGGTCAATTCCAGGTCCGGCTCGTTGGTCGCCCCCAAGAACCGAGCCTGGTGGTAACACGTCTCGGCAATGGCCGCTTCCTGGCTGCTGGCAGCGTAATAGACGCCAAACGTGCCATCGCTGAAACGGCTGCTTTTGCCGATATGGGTAAATGCCGCCATCACGGGTGACGAACCAGGACCCGAAACGCGGTCTTCGGGACGAACCCTGGAGAGCACGCCGGCTTCTTCCATGAGCCGATCATTGGTCAAAGCTTCTAACGCATAGGCGGTGGCGAGGTCTTGCGGATCGAGCACATCTTCAAACAGGGTGATCGGCGGGAAACTGCTATTGACGATCCGATAGGCCCGTTTCCATTGCGGCTCCGCCAGAGGCGGCGCCATCAACCGCGTACTCCGTCGAGGTACCGCCGCACATCGGCAATATCCACCACCCGCCCGGCCAACATGTACGACAGCGCTGACTGACCGTTGAACGGCGCGGCAGCATTGGGGCTGCTGACCCATTGATACACACGGTCGCGGCTGTTGCTGAAAATGATGCTCAGCGCTTTATGGATACCCATCAGGTATGAAATGCGCTCAAGGGTGTCTCGCGGCAGCCTGACGTTTTCGGGTAACTGCTTGTACTTGTAAAAGGTCGTGTTTCCTACTTTTCCCAACAAGGTGCGCTGCTGCTCGACACTGCAGCCCCATAACTCCATCAGATTGAAGAAAAACTTCAAAGCGACTCGACCCGCATCCGGGGAGTCCAATTGTTGCTGGGTACTCAAGATAATCGAAGAGGTCGCCATGAGGTCTGGCTCCTTTGCTACAGGTTGATACCTGAAGATTAGTACATATACGTACAAAAATTAAATTTTAATTCAAATACGTACAACGTCGACTGTCATAAAGTCAGCTTCTCTACGATGATGCGTCTCGTATTCCGGGTTAATTGAATTGGCCTACACGCCGCCTCAGCAAAAATCCAGAATCGCGCATAAGCTCCAATCATCGCCTGCCGGCGCTTTTCGCCACAAAACCGCGACAAGCGTGGCAAGGTGCTTGATGATAGCCAGCATCGCACCGCCAGACCCGGCCAGGTGCCCAACAATAGCGAGCCCACTTAAGCAGAGGGCATTACCTCATGGATAGCAGAACCTTACGCAATCTCATGCGCATCATGCAGACCGGCTCGTTGTCGGCCGCCGCGGAACAGTCGTGCCTTACGGTGCAAGCATTGGCGGCGCAATTGAACAAGGTTGAGGAACAGTTCGGGTTCCGGTTGTTTCGTCGCTCGAACAAAGGCCTGACATTGACGACCCAAGGCTCTGAGTTGACGCCTTTCATGGATCAGGTTTTGGCGGCCACTCGGCAACTCGAAGAAAAGGTCGCGGCGCTCAAGGCCCCCAGGCAACGGAGCCTTAAAGTGGCGCTCAACACGACGCTTACGCCCGATTTCAATCGACGCATGATCGATCGCCTGATCGCGGTTTTTCCTGAATACCAGCTGGAGTTCAGTTATGCCGAGTCGATGGAGAACCTGAGCAAGCTGAAGAACGAGCATTTCGACCTGGCGATCCTGATCGGCCAACAAAGCGGTTTCACCAGTATCCCGATGCCGGATGTGCAAGTGCAGGTGGTCGGGGCCCATTGCGGTAACCACGATGACTCCCTTGGCTTGCTCGTCGACAAATTCCAGGTGCGCCCTGCGCAGGAATGCCCGTATTCCCACAGCTTCTTGCGTTTTCTCGACGCGGGTCTCGGCGAATACGGACCCAGCCAGAGGATGGTGTATTCCTGCAGCGAAACGCTGACCTTGTCGCTGATCACCCAGCTCGACGGCCTGGGGCTTGTCTCCAGGGACGCGGCGATGCGCAACGGCTTGGCCATCTTCCCTGATTTCGAAGACTCCCTGGAAGTGCGCCTGGCGGTTAACAATCCCGAGCTTTGCGACCAGGCACTGCACGATGTGGTAGACCTGACGCTACAGGAACGAACCGAGCGCGATATACGACGCCGTGCCCACCGCCACACTGAGAAACAGGTTGCGGCTGAAATACGCACATAGCAGTGTCGGAATCGCAGCATAGAACTCAGGGCGGTCGATCTGTATCTGTTGATCCTTGATCAACAACGGAGTCAGGCTGATGGCGGCGACAATCGCTACCGGCAGGTATTCCAGCGCGCGGGCGACGAAGGGTGGCCAGTTTTCCGTATTGACCTGCAATGGCAAGGCCCGCGGCAGGAAGGTCACGGCCATCATCAACACAACGACAAGGATCAGGAACGTTTGGTCAGGCATACGCCCACCCCGCAGCCAACAAACGTGGCGATGAATACGTTGAACGGTGAATTGCCCACCAGGCTGAGCACGCCCATGCAGACGACCGCCGCCAGAGCCGCAATCAGTTTGTTGCGCGTATTGCACAGCGAAACCAGGACGTAGAGCATCATGGCCGTCAGGGCGTAATCGAGCTGATATTTGATCAGGTGCGCTGCATATTGCGCGCAGATGGCCCCCAACAAGCCGCCCAATACCCAGGACGCATGGCAAAAAAGGTTGAAGCCAATCAGATAGCGCAAGCTGACCGGGGCCCCGCTACCCAGCTTGACGCTGTGGAAGGCGAACGACTCGTCCGTAAGCCCCGCCGCGTAGCACCAGCGCTCGAACCGACTGAGCCCCAACGCCCGTAATGCCTTGGCCATATAGACGGACATGAGCATGTGGCGCGCATTGATCAGGAACGTGGTGAGCACGATCGTGGTCAACGACGCACCGCTGGAAATCAACGCCAGCGCAGCGAACTGCGAGGCGCCTGCGTAGACGAACAGGCACATCGCAACTGGCAGCCACAATGGCAGCCCAGCATTCACCGCCATCAGGCCGAACACAAACGAAACCGTGAAATAACCCGCTACTACCGGACTGGCTTCAGCGAAGGTTCGCGAGGCTTGTGGTTCGACCACCAGCGGCTGGCTGGAAGTCTTGTTCATAAATCCCTCTCGAAAGTGATTTCACCCTGGGGCTCGCAGAACCCCTGGGCGGCCCAGAAGCGCTTGCCAGCCAGGTTGGCATCGTCGACGAACAGAAACATGCGCAGTACGCCCACGCGTTTCATATCCGCCGATGCCGCTTCCACCAGACGCTGGCCCAGGCCTTGGGTACGATGCCTCGGGCTGACCGCCAGGTGATTGATAGTGCCTCGAGTGCCCAGCATGCCGCCGATGACCGCGCCGACGACTTCACCCATCGCATCGAACGCCATGTAGGCGGTGGTGGTTTCCTGCAACAACACACCGCGCAGGAACCGCGCATCCTGCCACTCGCAGAATGACACCTCGGCAAAACCCCGGAAAAATTGCTCCAGTCGCTCCGCGTCCCTGACCATGGCTCGGCGCAACAGGACTTGCTGCACCGAATCGTCCATCGGTTCGAGCTGCTCAGCGAACAATGTCAAAAGCGGTCCCGGGCCGCGAGAAGGAGATCGCCAGAATCTGCCTGAACGCCATTTCATGGCTGTGGATATTGCGCGCCGGGGTCACATAATGGCGCATGTCCCGATCGAGGAAGAATGTCGTATCGAGGATATCCTCGTAAGTGGTTGCCGCCAGTTGTTCTTCCTGAGGGCTGTAGAGACGGCTTTCTGCACCGGACACGTTATTTCGGCCCCAGAAATGGACGCCGCTGAACGGATAGCCGTCGCAATGGATGCCTTCCGGGGTGATTTCCAATTGCTTGCCCGGCTTGATCTCGATGCGGATCTGATGGATCTGGCATTGCCAGATTTCGTCATGCAATTCCTGGGGCAGGACGTTTTTGTACACGTCGAAGTCTGTGTCGATCAGGCTGCGCATCACCGGAGAATTGATCACTTCATTGGAGAAATCCTGGAAGTGCCGCTCCAATCCGCCCACGTAGCTGTTGTTGGCCTTGGACTGGACATAGGCTCGGTGTTCGAGCTGCTTGAGTTCACGAGTCGTGGGGTTGTATTCGAAGTCGCTGTAGCGGCGAAAACGCATGCCTGACTCGGCCTGGCCGTAATAACTGTCGGGCTCCATATTTTCCCAGCTTTTGGTCAGCCGGACAAAATCGCCGAAATGACCGTAGAGATTGAAGTCTCCACCGCGGACGTTGACGTATTTGTCACGTCTTAGCGCTTCGCCCACTTCCCTGTTCAAAACGATCATTTTTCATAGGTCTCCACTACATTGAGCGGACTAATCTATTAGGTGCAGGATTTGCGTCCATGAAAAAGTATTTGAAGCATTTCAAGCGATGTTTGAAACAGTGCAAAAAGTTTCATTAGTACGACTTTACGTTGGGAAAATTGCACCGCAGAACCCTCATTCCGGGGAAAGACCGCCCACAGCTTTCGACGCCACGAGGGTGCGCAAGTCATGGCACAACAGTGCGCAATCAATCAGGCATCTTTTGCTCGTCATTCTCGACTTCCGCTCCTCCAAGCCATTGAAAATCCGTCGTAAACACCGAACCACGCGGCACTCGCCGAACCTGGCTTGATCCTTGATTGCTGCGCCTCATCCCCGGGTGAAGCCCGGCCCCATACCCTTGGCAAGGAGAGCCGGATGACGACCCTGGCGTTCAAGACCCTCGACCCCATCGCCTGGCTGGCCCAACAGCCCCTGCGGGAAAACGAACACCTTTACCTGATCATTAGCGCGGCGAGCGATACGGACGCCCTGGGGACCTATCGCCTGAGCGGACCTAGCCATCCGCTCCTGCCCATCTGGAGCGAAACGCCCTATTCCACCTGGCATGCGGTAATGCCCTACGTCACAAAACTCGCCCCCGACTCAACGTTCCTGCCATGGATTACCGAAACCGACGCCCTCGATTGGGGCTGGCTTGCTGTCTCCCGTTGTGAACCGGAGGAGGTGCTGGCGCATCTGCGCAGCCTGACGCAAGTGAAAATGCCGAAAGGTCGCGAGGTGTTTTTCCGGTTTTGGGATGGACGTTTCATCTATCCGATCCTTGAAGGCCTGGGAGACGACGCCGAAGCCTTGCTACCGGTGTTCGAACGGTATTTGATCAATGGCAAACCGCTGGAAGCAAGCCCGAGGAAGGTGCCGATGGTCCAGGATTGGCCATGGTGGGAAGTACCGCAAGGGTTACTCGATGCTTTAGCCGAGCAGGACCAGTCTGCGCCGATCGACAATCTGATGCAGTGGCTCGAAGAAGAACATCCTGATATCCATTGCGCATGGCCCAGGAGTGTTCTCAAGCGCAAGGTGAGCTATTTTTCAAAGCTCATGGGCGCTGAAGCCAATCCACAGCAAACCCTGCTTGATGTCCTGCGCCTTGACCAGAAAACGGTCTTGGAATAAAGGTAGGCACTTAGAAAAACCCGATCCAAAGATCGGGTTTTTCATCAAACGCGGGCGATGCAGTCAACGATCAAAAGACATTGATCGGATAATCCACGAACACCCGCAGTTCATTACCGCTGACGTTGTACTCACTGGACTTCTGCGACACGCGCAGGAACGAGCTGCGCAACCGCACGCTCAAGTCTTTGGCCGGTCCGCCCTGAACCACGTACTTGAACTGGTTGAAGATCTCGCGCTCGGTACCGCCTTCGCTGGTGGAGGTGGTGATGTTATCGCCACGCACATAGGCCACGTTATAAGTCAGGCCCGGTACACCGAAGGTGGTGAAATCCAGGCCATAGCCCAATTGCCAGCTGCGCTCGTCTTCGGCGTTGAAGTCCGACCAGTACGAGTTGGCCAGGTAGATGGTATTGCCGCCATCACCGACACGGTTCTGGTCACGCTGGTAGCCACCGTAGGCGTAGCCGAGGTTGCTGTCGCCGGTGCTGCGCTGATGGGCGAGCGTGAAGCTGTGCGGGCCGGTGGCGAAGGTCGCCGCCAGGCTCCAGATCTTATTGTCGTCCCCGGTGACGTTGTTTTCGCGAACGTAGCTGTTGTCCAGCTTGGTGCGATAACCGTTGAAGTCCAGCGTCAAGGACTGATCCTTGGCCAATGGGAACACGTAGTTGGCATTCACGTATTGCTTCTTCAAGACGTCTTCGACATCCGAGGCGTAGAGCGAAGCCTTGAGCTGCTCGGTGAACTGATAGCTGCCGCCCAACACGTTGATCGACTTCAGACCACCACTGTCACGACCTTCGGCGCTCTTGCGCGACTCGGCAGTGAAGCGGCCTGCGTTCAGTTCAAGGCCTTTGATTTCCTTGGAGGTGATCAGCGTGCCGGTGTAGCTTTCCGGCAGCAGGCGCGAGTTGTCATAGTTCAACACCGGCAGGGCCGGCATCTGGTCACCGTAGGCCAGCACCGTGTTGGAAACCCGGAACTTCACCGCGGCACCGAACTTGGACAGGTCGTCGGCGGCATTGCCACTGTCACCCTTCTTGAAGAAGTCGATGCCTTGCGCACCGGTGCGCCCCTTGCCGCCGTCCAGGCGCAGTGCGTACAGACCGAAGGCGTCCACGCCTACGCCCACGGTGCCTTGGGTGAAGCCGGACGAGAACGTACCGATGGCCGCTTGGCCCCATTCGGCCTTGTCCCGGTTGCCGTCCTTGTAGTCGCGACTGATGTAGGCGTTGCGCAACAGCACTTTCAGGCTGCTGTCTTCAACGAACCCCTTGGATTCAGCCTGGTCGTTGGCCATGGCTTGTGTGCTGCTCAATATCCCCAGTGCTATCAAAGTAAAGCGCTTGTTCAACATGATTATTTTCCTTGTACGGGTTGATTCGCACTGCAACCGGCAACCGGAATGGCGCTTTAGCGCTCTTTATTCGGACTCTTGCTCCTGGAAATAATAAAAAGGCCCGCCCACGAATCATCGTGTCGGGCCTTTTTATTATTTAAGAGTCATGGCTGTTAGCCACAGGCGTGGGCGAATCCTAGTCGCGCCCGGAAGCCTGTGTCAATTTCGTGAATCTTCTGAAATCAGGCAAAAAATTTCCGGAAACGGATTCAAGTAAGCATGCGGTCCAAGCGGATGTCGGGTTGGTTGAGACTTCACCATCGTGAGCAAGCCGTTTACATGAGCGGGTAAACAGTCGCTCATAAAAAAAGCGCTGCCCTCGCGGTCAGCGCTTTTTATCAATCCGTTGAATTCTATCCTTGCATCACATCCCACAACGCTTCCAGCTCCGCCTCGCTGAACAGGCCAGCGGGGTAGCGTTCCATGATCATCCGGCGCGGATCAGGTTCCCTGATCTGACGCGTTCCGTTGGATTTCAGCCACTGCGCCACGGCTTGAAGCGACTCACCATTTACAGCCAAAGGATGGCATGTGCGCTCGCTAATCATGTTCATTCCAGCGCCCTCCTGGTTGATGAGCGGCCAATCTATCCGAGGTTTATGACAAAACAACGCAGCTCCACTGCCCCAGAACTGCCGAAATAACGATACAAGAGCTATGCCAATGTCGTCGCGCCCGTAGCCGCCAGGCACAAAAAAGCCCGCGCCCCAATCAGGACGCGGGCTTGCCGGGATGGATCCAAAAACACCGGCATAGGGCCGCTGCGATGAGTGTCACCCGGCTGTTACATCGCCACTCATTTTATGCGCGGCGCCGGCTGCTGTTGGGTAAGGCAATGGATGTTTCCGCCTCCCAGTAACAGTTCCCGACCCGGCACCATGACCACTTCATGCTCCGGAAACAGGCTTTGCAGCAGGTCCTTGGCCGGACCGTCCAGCGGGTCATCGAAACTCGGGGCAATGATGCCGCCGTTGACGATCAGGAAGTTCACGTAGGAACCGGCCAGGCGCACAGTCGGATTGCGCTCCTGGGATCCTTCCACCGCATCAACGCCCGAGCATTCTTCCTCGGTGGCGTACAACGGCCCGGGGATCGGCATTTTATGCACTGTGAACGGGCGCCCCTTGGCGTCGGTGCTGTTTCGCAGCACCTCCATCGCCCCATGGCAGCGGGCATGATTGGGGTCCTGCGGATCGTCGGTCCAGGCGAGCAGCACTTCACCAGGGCGCACGTAGCAGCAAAAGTTATCCACGTGGCCATCGGTTTCATCATTGAACAGGCCGTCCGGCAGCCAGATGATCTTGTCTACCGCCAACTGGGCGCTGAGCACCGCCTCGATGTCCTCGCGGCTCATGTGCGGGTTGCGATTGCGGTTGAGCAGGCATTCTTCGGTGGTGATCAACGTGCCTTCGCCATCGACGTGGATCGAACCGCCTTCGAGTACAAAACCTTCGGTGCGATAGCGCGGGCTGCGCTCGATTTCGAGAATCTTGCCGGCCACTTGTGAATCGCGATTCCACGGCGAGTACAGCCCACCGTCGAACCCGCCCCAGGCGTTGAAATCCCAATCGACGCCGCGAACTTCGCCGTTGTCATTGACGACGAATGTCGGGCCGGTATCCCGGACCCAGGCGTCATCGCTGGACATTTCCACCAAACGAATATTCGGCACATCGAGGCGCGCCCGGGCGTTTTCATACTGGGCAGCGGACACCGCAACGGTCACCGGCTCGAAACGGGCGATGGCCTTGGCGACCGCGACATGGGCAGCCTGCGCCGGCTTGCCGCCCAGGCGCCAGTTGTCCGGGCGCTCGGGCCAGATCATCCAGACCTGAGTCTGAGTCGCCCATTCGGCGGGCATGTGGAAACCGTCCGCGCGCGGAGTGCTGTGCAAAGTTGTCATCAATCAGGACTCCAGTGAGCCGTCGAGGGTTTTGATCGCGCCGTACAGGTTCGGCCGTCGATCACGGAAAGTGCCCCAGGCACTGCGAATGTGTTCCAGCTCGTCAAGGTCGAAGCTATGCACCAGCACGCCTTCTTCGGTTTCGTCCAATTCCTGGACCTTCTCGCCAAACTGATCGGCAATGAACGACGAGCCGTAGAACGTGATGTCGTAGCCATCCTGCTCTTCGTTGCCGATGCGATTGCTGGCCACCAGCGGCATCAGGTTGGCGCCCGCATGACCCTGTTGCACGCGTTGCCAGTGATCGCGCGACGAGATGGTCTTGTCGTGCGGCTCGCTGCCGATAGCGGTCGGATACAGCAGGATCTCCGCGCCTTGCAGCGCCATGCTGCGGGCGCATTCCGGGAACCACTGATCCCAGCAAATGCCTACGCCAATCTTTGCGTAGCGGGTATTCCATACTTTGAAACCGGTGTCGCCAGGATTGAAATAATACTTTTCATGATAGCCAGGACCGTCCGGGATATGGCTCTTGCGGTAGACGCCCAGGTTCCGTCCATCGGCATCAATGATGGCAATACTGTTGAAGCGCGCCCGGCCGGCCAGTTCAAAAAAACTGATAGGCAACACGACCTGCAGCTCCTCGGCAAGTTTCTGGAAGTGCTTGATGGCGATGTTCTCATCGACCGGCGTTGCCAACTGCAGGTAATCCGGGTTCGGCTTCTGGCAGAAGTAGGGCGTCTCGAACAGTTCCTGGAGGAGGATAACCTGCGCGCCTTGGGCAGCGGCCTGGCGAACGAGCTTTTCGGCGGTCTCGATATTGGCTTCAAGATCCCAGGAACAGGCCATTTGAGTAGCGGCTACGGTAACGATACGGCTCATGAATCATCTCCTGGGCGATGGACAGAGCCGCCTTTATAGCCGATAAAAATCGACTTTAAAATAGAATCAGGCCAATTTTCCCTGAAGCTATGCTTATAGAGCCGACAAAAATCGATAAATAACCGTCGGAAAAACTTGCGGGAGCGAGCTTGCTCGCGATAGCGGTAGACCAGTCAAACAATTATCGGCCTGGAACCGTCATCGCGAGCAAGTTCGCTCCCACAGGGGAACAGCGTGGCGTTTCAGATTGGCTACAACCCCTCCTCCAACACCTTCGCCAGCATATCGACGAAGAAATCCACGCTTTGACGCGTGGTGACCATCGGCGGCTTGATCTTGAGAATGTTGAGGTAATCACCGGTCGGCTGCATGAAGATACCCAGCTCGCGCAAACGATCGCACAGCGCCGTTGTTTCTTCAGTGGCCGGTTCGAGGGTGTCGCGGTTGCGGATCAATTCCACTCCCAGGTAAAACCCCGAACCATGCACCGCTCCGACCAGGGGATACCGGTCGATCAACGCCTCCAGGCGGGCCTTGAAATGTCCTCCGACCACCCTGGCGTTTTCCCACAGCTTTTCTTCTTCCATGACATCCAGCACGGCCATGCCGATCTGGCAACTGACCGGACTGCCGCCTGCGGAAGAGAAGAAATACCCCTCGGCTTCCAGCGCCTCAGCGATCTCCCGGCGGGTGATCACTGCCCCCAGCGGCTGGCCGTTGCCCATGCCCTTGGCCATGGTGATGATATCCGGCACCACGCCTTGCTCTTCGAAGCCCCAGAAAAACTCGCCCATGCGCCCGTAGCCAACCTGCACCTCGTCGGCGATGCAGACACCGCCACGCTCGCGCACCATGGCATACACCTGCTTCAGGTAGCCTGGCGGCAATGCGATGCCGCCGGCGTTTCCATACACAGGCTCGCAAATGAAACCGGCGAGCTGGCGTTTCTGCTCGGCGATTTTCGCCAGGTTGTGCTCGACGCTGCGCACGTAGTCTGGCGCACTGTCGACCCCGCGGAATTCACCACGATAAGTGTTCGGCGCTGTCACCGGGTGCACCCAGTCTGGACGGCTGCTGAGGGCCTGGGGATTGTCGGCGATGGAGGTCGAGACCGCGTCCGCCGCCACCGACCATCCGTGATAGGCCTCCAGCACGCTGAGCATGTCGCGCCCGCCGCTGTAGGCCCAGGCCAGGCGGATCGCCAGGTCATTGGCCTCGGTGCCGCTGTTGACCAGAAACACCCGGTCCATGTTCGACGGTGCCAGCGCCAGCAGGCGCTCGGAAAACTCGGCGATCGCCGCATAGTGAAAGCGCGAGTTGGTATTGAGCAGCGACCACTGCCGGGCCGCAACCGCCGCCATGCGCGGATGGCCGTGCCCCAACACAGCGACGTTGTTGAGCATGTCCAGATAGGAGCGGCCCTGCATGTCGATCAGGTGATTGCGCCAGCCGCGCTCGATGCGTGGCGGGTCGACGTAGTAATGTTTTTGCGACCGGGCGAAACTCGCATCGCGACGGGCCAGGAGCGCCTCGGGGTCGATTTCCGGCTCAGCATCGCAAGCCAGACCCAGCAACGCCGCGGGCGAGGGGCAAAGCGCCTGCCAAGCCGGCGCCCTCGACGGCGCACAGAACAGCGGCGGCGCCAGATGTTCACCTCGGCACAGTTGGACCCGCAAAGGGCCAGCCACTTCGCCAAGTGCCTGGCCTTTGGTCAACGAGGCCCCGGAACGCAGCGACGAAGACACGCCCCACACATGCAAGCTCAATTGCGGGCCGTCGAGCCGCAGCAAGCCATTGGCATCCTTGTGCACAACCCCGGCGAAGGGCGACGCCAACGGCGTACCGTGGGGCACATGCAATTCCACGTGCAATGGAAAGGTATCGGGCTCGACGGCGCTGTCCGGACGGGTGCGTGAAAGCCGATATTGCCCGTAGCGGCTGGCCGCCAATCCATGCACCGCAGCCGCTTCGCTCAGCAGGCGCTGGTCGATTCCCGCCTGCTCCCAATTGCCGGCCTCGAAATGCGGGCTCAGGACGCCGAGGTCGATCAGGGCGAAATCTCGCCCGACCAAACTCGGCAACAACGGCGCGAAACCCTCGTTGGCGAAAGGCGGCAGGCTGTGGCCGGCGGCGGTGAGAATCGCCGCCTCCATCAACTCGAGCGGCACTGAATGGGCAACATCGAAGATCTCCCATTCATGTTGGAGATTGTCACGGGAGTATTCATTGCCCGGATCGATAGCCACTTGTTGCTCGCCGCTGAGCACCAGCACCGCGGCGCGAGCGACAATCAACGGCCAAAGCGCCATGAGTTCTTCGCGTTGCAACGGATTGACGCGGTGGTAGGCGCGGATCGCCGGCAGGATGAAAAACGGATCCCCATCGGCGTGATGCAGCAGGGCCGCGCAGGTTACCGACAGATCGGTGATACGCCAGGTGCGGATCAGGTCACCGAAATCGATGACGCCTTGCAGTTGCCATTGGCGCTGGGCGTCCCGCTGCCAGACCACGTTGTCATCGGTGATGTCCATGTGGATCGCTTGCACCGGCAGGCTTTCCTTGAGTGGTTGCAAGCGCCGTTCGGCCTGTTGCGCCGCCTCGGCGATCAATCGGCGTCGTTGTTCATCCTTGATGACGGGCAGCAAATGATCGATCAAGGCCGGCGCATGACGCGCGTCCCACTGCAATGTGCGATCCAGGCCGGGATGATCGAACGCAGCGAGGGCCACGTCCATCTCGGCACACACGCGCCCCAGCCCCGTCACCAGGTCGCGGGAAAGATGCTTGAGCTGGGTCAGGGACTGGCCCTCGATGTACTCCAGCAACCGCACGTGAACGGTTTGCCCGTCGACCTCAAGCGTCAACAGGTCCTCGCCATTGCTGGCCACCATGACCGCAGGCACCTTTACCGCGCCATGCCCGGCCAGCGCCTTGAGCGCGGCATGCTGGGCCTGGAGCTCCTGGACGGCATAGTTGCCGTGGCAAATCTTCAATACGAAACGCCCGCGGTCGCTGTCGACGCGGTAATTGAGATCCTGATGGCTGCCGAGGGGTCGCAGGTCACCGCTGAGTCCGTAATTCGAGCGCAGCAGCACCAACGCCTGTTCGGCGCTGATCTGTGGGCTTGGCAAACTGGCACGGTGAACCAACGTAGCGAGCGGCATACAACGACCCCTGAGTGGTTTTGTTTTGGATGCTTATCTCGCCATTGAGTCGGAGGATTAGCAACCCCCACTTCTTATTAAGTAGTGAGCCTGCTTCCCTTGCCCCGTTCCCAAGGGAGATTCGCTTGCACGCTCCTCGTCATGCCGACAAGCTATGCTCCATCGCTGTATCGTCTTATCGAAAAAAGGCTTAACCGGATGCGCATTCTCATCACCGGCGGTGCCGGCTTCATCGGCTCGGCTCTCATACGGCATTTGATTCTTGATACCGAGCACCAAGTCCTGAACCTCGACAAGCTGACCTACGCTGGCAACCTGGAGTCGCTGAGCAGCATTGATCACGACAGCCGCTACGAATTCGTGCAGGCGGACATCGTCGATCAACCAACGATCAGCGCGGTGCTGGCGCGGTTCAAACCTGACGCAATCATGCACCTGGCCGCCGAATCCCATGTGGACCGCTCCATCGACGGTCCGGCGGACTTCATCCAGACCAACATCGTCGGCACCTATAGCTTGCTCGAAGCAACCCGTGCCTATTGGCAGGCCCTGGCCGAACCGCAGAAACGGGCGTTTCGTTTCCACCATATTTCCACCGACGAAGTGTATGGCGACCTGCACGGCGTCGATGACCTGTTCACCGAAACCACCGCCTACGCCCCCAGCTCGCCTTACTCAGCCAGCAAGGCAGCGTCCGATCACCTGGTCCGGGCCTGGCAGCGCACCTACGGCTTGCCCGTGCTGCTGACCAACTGCTCGAACAACTACGGGCCGTTCCACTTCCCCGAGAAGCTGATCCCGCTGGTCATCCTCAATGCGCTGGCGGGCAAGCCGCTGCCTGTCTATGGCGACGGCCAGCAAGTGCGCGACTGGCTCTACGTCGAAGACCACGCCCGGGCGCTGCTCAAAGTCGTGACGGAAGGTGTAGTCGGCGAGACTTACAACATTGGTGGCCATAATGAGCAGAAGAACATCGATGTCGTGCGCAACATCTGTGCGCTGCTCGAAGAACTCGCGCCCCACAAACCCGAGGGCGTCGAGCGCTATGCGGACCTGATTACCTTCGTCAAGGATCGTCCCGGGCATGACCTGCGCTACGCTATCGACGCCGGCAAGATCGAACGGGAGCTGGGCTGGACCCCTCGGGAAACCTTCGAGACCGGGCTGCGCAAGACCGTGCAGTGGTATCTGGAGAACCTGCTGTGGTGCCGGCGCGTGCAGGATGGCAGCTATCAAGGCGAGCGCCTTGGCTCGCTCGAAAACAAGGATACGATTGCATGATGAAAGGCATTGTTCTGGCCGGCGGTTCCGGCACGCGGCTGCATCCGATCACCCTCGGGGTTTCCAAGCAGTTGTTGCCGGTCTACGACAAGCCGATGATCTATTACCCGATCTCGGTACTGATGCTCGCCGGCATCAAGGAAATCCTGATCATCTCCACCCCGCAGGACCTGCCCCAATATCGAAATCTGCTGGGCGATGGCGCCCAGTTCGGCGTCCATTTCAGCTACGCCGAGCAGCCGACCCCCGACGGTCTGGCCCAGGCTTTCCTGATTGGCGAGCAGTTCATCGGCAATGATCCGGTCTGCCTGATCCTGGGGGACAACATTTTTCATGGCCAACATTTCGGCGAACAATTGCAGACCGCCGTCAACCGCCCACGCGGTGCGACGGTGTTCGGTTATTGGGTCAAGGATCCCGAGCGTTTCGGCGTGATCGACTTCGATCCCGAAGGACGCGCCGTCTCCATCGAAGAAAAACCCGCCGCCCCCAAGTCCAGCTATGCGGTGACCGGCCTGTATTTCTACGACAACGACGTCATACAGATCGCCAAAGCCATCAAGCCGTCCAAACGAGGCGAACTGGAGATTACCGACGTCAACAATGCCTATCTGCAACGAGGTGACTTGCATGTCGAGCGCTTTGGCCGCGGCTTTGCCTGGCTGGACACCGGCACCCATGACAGCCTGCTGGAAGCCTCGCAATACGTTCAGACCATTGAGCATCGCCAAGGCCTGAAGGTCGCATGCCTGGAAGAAATCGCCTATCAACAGGGCTGGGTCAGCCGCGAGCACGTATTGGAGCGTGCCAGTTACTTCGGCAAGACCGGCTACGGCCAATACCTGTTCAAGATTGCCGGAGAAACACGTTGAATGTCATCGCCTCGCGACTGCCGGAAGTCTTGATCCTCGAGCCGAAGGTCTTCGGCGATGATCGCGGCTTCTTCTATGAAAGTTTCAATGCCCAGGCATTCGCCGAAGCCACGGGGCGCACGGTGCAGTTCGTCCAGGACAACCATTCGCGCTCGGCCAAGGGCGTGCTGCGCGGCCTGCATTATCAGATCGAACAAACCCAGGGAAAACTCGTGCGCGTCACCGCCGGCGAGGTACTCGACGTTGCGGTGGACATTCGCCGCAGCTCGCCGACATTCGGCCAGTGGGCCAGCGTACGTCTGTCGGGACAGAACCATCGGCAGCTGTGGATTCCCCCTGGATTTGCCCACGGTTTTGTCGTACTGAGCGACTCGGCGGACTTTCTCTACAAGACCACCGATTACTATGCCCCGTCAGCCGAGCGCTGCATTCGCTGGGACGACCCCGACCTGGCGATTGACTGGGAGTTGCCAGGCGCACCGATCCTGTCGCCCAAGGACCAGGCCGGCAAGGCCCTGCATGAGGCCGATCTGTTCCCATGAGTACTTCCTCGCGAATCTTGATCATCGGCCGGAACGGCCAGGTCTCCCAAGCCCTTCAAAAGCGCCTGGCCGGCATCGGCGAACTGACGGTGCTGGGCAGCAGCCAGCTCGACATGGCCCGACCCGATCACCTGCGCGCGCCTATCGAGGCGGCGCGGCCCGACCTGATCATCAACGCCGCCGCCCATACGGCGGTCGACCAGGCCGAGAGCGAGGCGCAGCGGGCCTTCGCCATCAATGCCATCGCACCGGGCGTGCTCGCCCAGGCGGCGCTCGAACTGGGCGTGCCGCTGATTCACTACTCCACCGATTATGTCTTCGACGGTCGCAAGCACACCCCCTACACCGAGGACGACGCGCCCAACCCGCTGAGTGTCTACGGTCGCAGCAAGCTGGCGGGCGAAGAGGCCATCCGCCAGGCGGGCGGAGAGCATCTGATCCTGCGCACCAGTTGGGTGTATTCCAACGCGGGACGCAATTTCCTGTTGACCATGCAGCGTCTGCTGCAGGAAAAGCCCCATCTGCGCGTCGTCTCGGACCAGATCGGCGCACCGACCTGGGCGGGGACAATCGCCGAGAGCACCGCGAAGCTGATCGAGCGCTGGCAAGCTGGGCAACGCGGCGCCTGGGGCACCTATCACCTGACAGCCCAGGGCCAGACATCCTGGTTCGGATTCGCCCAAGCCATCGGTGAACACCTGGTCGAGCAGCACAAACCCTGCGCCGTGCTTGAAGCCATCGCATCGAGCGAATACCCGACCCCGGCGCCGCGTCCGTTGAACTCGCGCCTGGACTGCACCCGGCTGGCCAGGGAGTGGGGCGTGAGCCAACCAGACTGGCGAAGCGCGTTACAGCAGTGCCTTGCCGGGCAAGCCTAGGCATAATGCGCCTGTAACCCCAGGCGCAGACTTCCATGACCTCCACCCTCCCCCGCAGACCTCGTTGGCGCAGCCTGGCGTTGCTCGCGCTGTGCCTGGCACCGTTGCTGTGGCCGCTTGAGCATCTGGCCGAGCGTTACTACCGCAGCGAACTGGCCGGGCAGAACAGACAGACACTCGACCTCTACGTCGCCAACCTGCTGGGGACGTTGCACCGCTACGAAGTACTGCCCCAGATACTCGGCGAGCTGCCGGCCCTGCGCGCGGCCTTGTCGACGCCGGACGATGGCGTCACCCAGGGCAATGCCAACCGGTTATTGAAAAACATCAGCGCCCAGACCGGCGCCGAGGTCATGTACCTGATGGACGCCACGGGCAAGACCCTGGCGGCGTCTAATTGGGATAAGCACGACAGCTTCGTCGGTCGCAATTTCGCCTTTCGCCCTTATTACATCGAGGCCATGGCCGGGCGCCTGGGACGTTTTTTCGGCCTGGGCACCACATCGGGCAAACGCGGTTATTTCTTCGCTGCCGCCGTGCATGATCGCGAAAAAGTCATCGGCGTGTTGGTGGTCAAGGTGGACCTGGACCACACCGAAAGCCTATGGGGCAAAACGCCCGAACAGCTCTTGGTGACCGACCACAACGGCGTGGTCATTCTCACCTCGCGCCAGGAATGGCGTTTCCGCTCGACGCGGCCCCTGAGCGATCCGGAAAGCAAGGCGATCAGCGCGATACAACCCTACCCTACCCGTGACCCCAAGCCGCTCAACCTGGACCCCAATGCCTGGCTGACCCAGACCCAGGCCATCGAAGAAACCGGCTGGAATGTGAGCATCCTGGCCCCGCGCACCCTGATTGACCGCCCGGTGCGCACGGTGGTCGTCATCGGCGGCGCGGCATTGCTGGTCTTGATGCTGTTGCTCGGGTTGATGATGCAGCGCAGGCGCCACTACCTGGAAAGAATCGCCTTCGAGGCCAAGGCCCGTCATGAATTGGAGGGCCGCGTCGCGGAACGCACCAGCGACCTGGAGGGCCTCAACCGTCGTCTCAAGCAAGAGGTGCTGGAACGCGAGCACGCCCAGCAGGAATTGGTCCGTGCCCAGGATGATTTGGTGCAGGCCGGCAAGTTGTCGGCGCTCGGCACCATGTCGGCCAGCATCAGCCATGAACTCAACCAACCGTTGGCGGCGATCAGAAGTTATGCCGAAAACGCAGAAATACTGCTCGATCACCAACGCACCGACGACGCCCGTGGCAACCTCAAGCTGATCAACGAACTGACCGGGCGCATGGCGTCGATCATCGCTCACCTGCGCGCCTTCGCGCGCCGCGACCGCCACGCCCCGGAAAGCGTCGCGCTGCAACCGGCGCTGGACGATGCCCTTGCCTTGCTCGCCAAACGTCGGCGCAGCATGGAAGTGGAGTTGATCCGTGACCTGCCCGCCGCCACCTTGTGGGTCGAGGCCGGTGAAACACGCCTGCGCCAGGTGCTGGGCAACCTGCTGGCCAATGCCCTGGATGCCCTGACTGAAAAAGGTCCGCCGCGTAGACTCTGGCTCAGTGCCCAGGCGACCGAAACCGGCGTCAACCTGTACATCCGCGATAACGGCCCGGGTTTCTGCATGGAAGCCCTCGGCCGCGCCGGCGAGCCGTTCTATACCACCAAGACTCGCACCCAGGGCCTTGGCCTGGGGCTGGCAATCTGCGACACCCTGATGCGCGCCTTCGGCGGCGAATTGTTGTTCGCCAACCACAAGGAAGGCGGCGCCCTGATTACCCTGAAGCTGCGGGCGGGTGCGCCCGGGGTGAGCCTGCAACCGTCCGAGGACCGTAGTGTATGACCATCGAAAACCAGATTGAGGTGGTGCTGATCGACGACGATCCCCACCTGCGTCAGGCCCTGAGCCAGACCCTCGACCTGGCTGGGCTGAAAATCCTGCCACTGGGCGAGGCCAACGGCCTGGCCGGGCAACTGCCGAGGGATTGGCCAGGCGTGGTGGTCAGCGATATCCGCATGCCCGGCATGGACGGCCTGGAACTGCTGGGCCAACTGCACGCCCAGGACCCGGACCTGCCAGTGCTGCTGATTACCGGCCATGGCGATGTACCGCTGGCCGTGCAGGCAATGCGCGCCGGGGCCTACGACTTTCTCGAAAAACCTTTTGCCAGCGATCATCTGCTCGACAGTGTGCGTCGGGCCCTGGCTTTGCGGCGCCTGGTCCTGGATAACCGCAGCCTGCGCCTGGCCCTCAGCGATCGCCATGAGCTCAGCGCCCGGCTTGTAGGACAATCGTCGCCCATGTTGCGCCTGCGCGAGCAGATCGGTGCCTTGGCAGCGACGCGCGCCGACGTGTTGATCCTGGGTGAAACCGGCGCCGGCAAGGAAGTGGTCGCCCGCGCGCTGCACGATCTCTCGAGTCGACGCAACGGGCCGTTCGTGGCGATCAACGCCGGCGCTTTGGCCGAGTCAGTGGTTGAAAGCGAACTGTTCGGCCACGAACCCGGCGCCTTCACCGGCGCGCAGAAGCGCCGTATCGGCAAATTCGAATTCGCCAATGGCGGCACGTTGTTTCTCGATGAAATCGAAAGCATGAGCCTGGACGTGCAGGTCAAGTTGCTTCGCCTGCTGCAAGAGCGGGTGGTGGAACGACTGGGTGGCAATCAGCAGATCCCCCTGGACATCCGTATCGTCGCCGCCACCAAGGAAGACCTGCGCCAGGCCGCCGATCAAGGCCGCTTTCGCGCCGACTTGTATTACCGGCTGAATGTCGCGCCGCTGCGCATACCGCCGTTGCGCGAGCGCGGTGAGGACGTGCTGATGCTGTTCCAGCATTTTGCCGATGAGGCCAGCGCCCGTCATGGCCTGCCGCCCCACGAACTGCTACCGGCCCACCGGGCGCTGTTGTTGCGCCATGACTGGCCGGGCAACGTACGCGAATTGCAGAACGCCGCCGAGCGTTTCGCCCTGGGCCTGGAGCTGGCCCTGGATAACAGCGCGCCGGAAGGCCAGCCAGGCGCCCCGGTGCAAACCGTCAGCGGCGGTTTGAGCGAGCAGGTGGAGAACTTCGAAAAAACGCTCATTGCCGCCGAGCTGGCACGGCCTCACAGTTCAGTGCGCAGCCTTGCCGAAGCGTTGGGTATTCCACGCAAAACCCTGCACGACAAGCTGCGCAAGCATGGACTGGCCTTCGGCGACAATAGCCCAGGCCAGGCCGACGATTCCGATTGAGTCCTGCCACCCACCGTTAGAAGAGGGCCCGCATGAACCGCGACAGCCATTATCTGGAAACGATCCTGCACCGGGACATCCCATTGACCCGGGACATGGGCCTGAAGGTGCTCCAATGGCAGGCCCGCCAGCTGCGTCTGTTCCTGCCGCTCGAGGCCAACGTCAACCACAAGAGCACCATGTTCGGGGGGAGCCTGTATTGCGGCGCGGTGCTGGGTGGCTGGGGCTGGTTGCACCTGGCCTTGCGCGAGGAGGGAGTCGAAGACGGACACATCGTGATCCAGGAAGGGCAGATCAGCTATCCGCTGCCCGTGACTCGAGACGCAACCGTCATTTGCGACGCGCCCGATGAAAAGACCTGGCAACGTTTCGTGGCAACTTATAAGCGCTACGGGCGGGCGCGGCTGGCATTACAAACGCGGGTGTTGAACGTCGAAAGCGAGAATGTGGCGGTGCAATTCGAAGGGCAATACGTTTTGCACCGCTGATCATCGTTAATTCACGTGGCGAGGGAGCTTGCTCTCACAAAAGCATCCGGCCAGAAATCAGCCTTGGTTCAAGAGCGGGCAAGCTCCAACAGCTTCCCACGCCACGCCGCTTTCGCCGGCAGCGCCAGGAACGAAGCATTCAACAGCGACTCGCGCGGTGGATAGCGGAACGGTTCGCCGCTCAGGTCCAGCACCTCGCCGCCCGCTCCTTCGAGTACGCCCTGGGCGGCGGCGGTGTCCCACTGAGACGTTGGCGCCAAACGGGGGTAACAATCGGCGGCGCCTTCAGCCAACAGGCAGAATTTCAGCGAACTGCCGATGTTGGTCAGTTGCAAGGCGCCGAGGCTCTCACTCAAGCCGGCCAACAGGCGCTCCTGCTCCGCACTGGTGTGGCGCCGGCTGGCGACCACGGTAAAAGCGTCTCCAGGCGCCAGCGCGTTACGCACCGTGATCGGCGAAGGCTCGACGCCTTTCTCGCCACGCCAGGCCCCCAGCCCCACGCCACCGACGTAGAAACGGCCATTGGTGGGCATCGAGACCACGCCGAACACCACCCGACCGTCTTCGATCAAGGCGATATTGACAGTGAACTCCTCACTCCCCGAAATGAATTCCTTAGTTCCATCCAGCGGGTCCACCAGCCACCAGCGTTTCCAGGTAGCGCGGACGCTTTGCGCGATATCGGCGTCCTCCTCGGAGAGGATCGGAATATCCGGCGCCAGCGCGGTCAATCCAGCGACGATGACATCGTGGGCGGCCATGTCCGCGGCGGTCACCGGCGATTCATCCGCCTTGTGCGCAACTTCCACATCGGCGCGCCAGAACGGCAGGATTGCCGCGCCGGCCCGAAGCGCCAGTTCGATCACCGGGACCATCAGCGGGTGAGGAAAATTCATGGCAGGTAGGCTCCACGCTGGGTCAGCAGGTCGCGGGCCAGATACAACGCCGCCAGCGCCCGTCCCTCGGTGAATTGGGGATTTTGTGCAAGGGCCGAAAGCTCGCCCAGGTTGACCTTGTCCACTCGCATCGGCTCGGGTTCGTCGCCCTCCAGCCGCTCTTCATACAGGTCGGTCGCCAGCACCACTTGGATCTTCTGGCTCATGTAGCCAGGCGACAACGACAGCTCCGTCAGGTGTTCCAGCTGACGCGCGCCAAAACCGGCCTCTTCCTTGAGCTCGCGCTCGGCCGCCGCCAGCACGTCTTCGCCCGGCTCGACCAAACCCTTGGGCAATGACCACTCATAAGCGTCGGTACCGCCACAATACTCTTCCACCAGCACGGCATGGTCGGCATCGAGCATCGCGACAATCATCACCGCGCCGTAGCCAGGGCTCTTGGCCGCCAATCGCTCGTAAGTGCGCTCCACACCATTGGAAAAACGCAGCTTCATTTCTTCCACGCAAAACAGGCGGCTGGTGGCGACGATCCGTCGGTCGAGTATGGTGGGTTTCTGGCGCATAAACGGCTCCCTGGGCGATAGCGGGCTACTATACCCGGCCTATTCTGATTGTTTGTGTCGGATATCCGATTACCGCTGGAGAAGTTTTTATGGCCTCGTTGCCTTGGCACGCGATCGACACGGTCCTGCTGGACATGGACGGCACCCTGCTGGACCTGCATTACGACAACCATTTCTGGCTGGAACACCTGCCTCAGCGCTACGCCGAACTGCATGGCGTCAGCCGCGCGATGGCCGAGATGGAGCTGCAACCGCTGTTCGAGCGCAACGCCGGCCAGCTGCAGTGGTACTGCCTGGATTTCTGGAGCGCGGAGTTGAAGCTGCCGGTGCGCGAATTGAAACTGGAAACCGCCCACCTGATCGCCCTGCGCCCGGATGCCGATACGTTCCTGGCAGCGATCCAAAGGGCCGGCAAACGCGTCGTGATGATCACTAACGCCCATCGAGACTCGCTGTCGCTGAAGCTGGAGCGTATCGAGCTCGCCCCGTATTTCGAGCGTTTGATCAGCTCTCACGATTACGGTTACCCCAAGGAGAACCCGCAGTTCTGGGATGCCTTGCAAGCCGACCTGGACTTCGACCCCGCTCGCAGCCTGTTCATTGACGATACCTTGCCAGTCTTGCGCAGCGCCCGTGATTTTGGCATCGAGCATCTGCTGGCGGTCAGCGAACCGGACAGCCGCAAGGGGCCGAAGGATACCGGGGAATTCGAAGCGGTCGGGGATTATCGGGATTTGATTGCCGGGCTTTGAACCGCGCTGCCTTCATCGCGAGCAAGCTCGCTCCCACAATGGTTTCGCCGCGAACCAAAGCCTCTGTGGGAGCGAGCCTGCTCGCGATGAAGGCGCCGCAAATGCGGCAGTCTATTCCGGAATACGCAGCACCTGCCCCGGATAGATTTTGTCTGGGTGCGAAAGCATCGGCTTGTTGGCTTCAAAGATCTTGTTGTACTTGTTGGCGTCACCGTACTCGGCCTTGGATATGGCGCTGAGCGTGTCACCCTTCTTCACGGTTACGAAACGTGCGGCCTGGGCTACCGGCCCAGTCACGGTGATCTGATCGTCAACACTTCCGACACCTTGGATATTGCCCACAGCCAGCAGGACCTTTTCTTTTTCCTCCTGGCTCGAGACTTCACCGGTCACGATGACTTTGTCACCTTCAACGGTCGCTTGGATATTGGGATTGCCCAGCCCGACTTTTCTGATGTGCTCCTTCAATTGCTCACCGGCATTGGCATTACCGGGGGTCAGGAGATCGATAAGTTTCTCACCCGCCTCCTTCACAAAACTAAAAAGACTCATGGCGCTTGCTCCTTGGAATTGAATGTCCAGACGCAAGCCTAGACCAAGCCCACCGAACCCGCCTTCCAACCGACCAATGACCCCAACACGCCCAAAGCGCTAGAATCCCAATCTTCCCGCGCCAAGGAGTGAAGATGGACATCAAGCAGCTGAAATTTCTCATCGCGCTCGACGAAACCCGCCACTTCGGCCAGGCTGCCGCCCGTTGTCACATCACCCAACCCACCCTGTCGATGCGTTTGCGCAGCCTGGAAGAAGAGCTGGGCCTTCCGTTGGTCAACCGCGGCCAGCGTTTCGAGGGTTTTACCGCGCCAGGCGAACGGGTGCTGGCTTGGGCGCGCACAGTGCTGGCGGCCTACGACGGGCTTCAGGCCGAAGCGGCGGCCTGCCGTGGCAACCTGGTGGGTACGCTGCGCCTGGGCGTGGTGCCGCTGTCGGATTTCGACCCGCTGTCGATGATGCAACGCCTGCACACCGAGCACCCGAGCCTGCGCTTCGAATTATCGTCCTTGAGTTCGGAGCGCATCCTCGAACAATTGGCGAACAACCGCATCGACCTGGGCATTTCCTACATGGAACGCCTGGATAACGAGCGCTTCGAATCCTTGCCCTTCAGCCACACCCGCATGGGCCTGCTGTACGACCAGCGGTTTTTCTTTTTTGGCGAAGAACCGCTGAGATGGGAATCACTGGTTGAACTGCCCCTGGGCATGCTCACCAGCGGCATGCATTTTCGCCAATCCATCGATCACGCGTTCCATAGCCGAGGCCTTGCACCTCAACCGTTGCTGCAAACCGACGCCGTGCATCAATTGCTGCAAGCGGTGCATGGCGGATTGTGCTGCGCGGTGGTCCCATTGGACAGCGGACTGAACGTCATGACCGAGGACTTGCGCATCCAGCCCATCGAAAACGCCCAAACCCTTGTTCCGCTTGGGCTGATCATGCGGCGCGGGGCTCCGCGCTCGGCGTTGGCGGAGGCTTGTTTCGCCCTTTACCAGAAATCAATAACCTTTCCTTGATCGACGTCATCTATTGAAAGATCAGTAATAGCGATTAGACGTGGCAGATTGCCGCATTTAGTCTTAGCACTATTCCTACTTTCAGTGATGCCCATGAACGACAAGCCTCAGGCCTGTCCAGTGCCTGACGTGGAACCTTCCACGCCAGCCGCCAGCCAGAGCTATCGCTACTGCAACCTGGAGCACTTCGAATCGGCCAGCGCCGCACTGGCCGAGGAAGTGGCGTTGGCCATTGCCTATAACGGCATCAGCCAAGCGGTGATGCTGGTCACGCCAACCGATCTCGAGGATTTTATCGTCGGGTTCAGCCTGGGCAGCGGCATCATCGAGGATCCAGCGGACATTTACGACTTGCAACTGAGCGGCGCCGGTTCCGCCCAATATGCC
The DNA here is from genome assembly GCF_048847255.1 of Pseudomonas algeriensis. Taxonomy (NCBI): domain Bacteria; kingdom Pseudomonadati; phylum Pseudomonadota; class Gammaproteobacteria; order Pseudomonadales; family Pseudomonadaceae; genus Pseudomonas; species Pseudomonas algeriensis. Next base: position 122,558 of record NZ_JBKKRK010000010.1, read on the forward strand.
CAGGTCACCATCGCCAATCGCGCCTTCTGGAATCTCAAGGAGCAACGTCGCCAAATGGCCGGCACCAGTGGCTGCGGACTCTGTGGCGTGGAAGCCGTGGAACAGGCGCTGCCCGACCTCAAGTCGCTGCCCGGGGCACCCTTGCCACCAGCGCAATGGCTTGATGGCCTGCGTCAACGCATCAGCCAGTTCCAGCCCCTGGGCCAGCACTGTGGCGCCGTCCATGCGGCATTGTTCATGAACGCCAACGGCGAGTTGCTGATGGGCCGCGAAGACATTGGCCGGCACAACGCTCTCGATAAATTGATCGGCGCGTTGATCCGTCAGCAAATCCCGGTGGCTGGTGGCGTGGCAATCGTCACCAGCCGTTGCAGCCTCGAATTGATCCAGAAAGTACTGCGCGCCGGCATCCAGACGTTGGTCAGCCTGTCGTCGCCCACGGGCCTTGCCGTGCAATGGGCCCGCCAACACAACCTCAACCTCATCCACCTGCCGCAAAAAAGTGCGCCGCGGGTCTACAGCCCTGCGATGGAGAAACAAGCGTGAGCAATTATCAACAAGCCAACCAGAAACCCGCACCGCGCTACAAACCCTACAAGGGCCCAGCCGGTGGTTGGGGCGCGCTGATCAGCGTTGCCCAGGCCTGGCTGACCAGCGATAACGCGCTGAAAAACATCCGCATGATGCTCAAGACCAACCAGAACGGCGGCTTCGATTGCCCTGGCTGCGCCTGGGGTGATTCGCCGGAAAGCGGCATGGTCAAGTTCTGTGAGAACGGCGCCAAGGCGGTGAACTGGGAAGCGACCAAACGTCGCGTCGACGCCGCTTTTTTTGCCAAGCACAGCGTCACGTCATTGCTCGAGCAGAGTGACTACTGGCTTGAATACCAGGGGCGCCTGACGGAGCCGATGAAATACGACGCGCAAACCGACCGCTACAAGCCCATCAGCTGGGATGCGGCATTTGCATTGATCGGCAAGCATCTGCAGGGACTGTCCAACCCGAACGAGGCCGAGTTCTACACCTCGGGCCGGGCCAGCAACGAGGCAGCCTATCTGTATCAATTGTTCGTGCGCGCGTACGGCACCAACAATTTCCCCGATTGTTCGAACATGTGCCATGAGGCCAGCGGTGTAGCCCTGTCCCAGAGTGTGGGTGTCGGCAAAGGCACGGTGACATTTGACGACTTCGAGCATGCCGACGCGATCTTCGTCTGGGGCCAGAACCCCGGCACCAACCACCCACGGATGCTCGAACCGCTGCGCGAAGCCGTGAAGCGCGGCGCCCAGGTCGTATGCATCAACCCGCTGAAAGAGCGTGGCCTGGAGCGCTTCCAGCATCCGCAACACCCGCTGGAAATGCTTACCAACGGTGATAAACCCACCAATACCGCGTATTTCCGTCCAGCCCTGGGCGGAGACATGGCCGTGCTGCGCGGCATGGCGAAGTTCCTGCTGCAATGGGAGCGTGAAGCACAGAACAGCGGCGGCCCCGCAGTATTCGACCATGGGTTTCTCAACGAACACAGCGTCGATGTCCTGGAATACCTGGCGGTCGTCGACGACACCCCATGGGAACAAATCGCCGAACAATCAGGCCTGACCCTGGCCGAGATCGAGCAGGCCGCGCGCATGTACGCCAAAGCCAGCAACGTGATCATGTGCTGGGCGATGGGCATTACCCAGCACCGCCATTCCGTCGCGACCATCCAGGAAATCGCCAACCTGATGATGCTGCGTGGCAACATCGGCAAGCCAGGCGCGGGGCTTTGCCCGGTGCGAGGGCACAGTAATGTGCAGGGCGACCGGACCATGGGCATCAACGAGCGTCCGCCCGTTGCGTTCCTCGACGCGCTGGAGCGGCGTTTCCAGTTCAAGGTGCCGCGTGAAAACGGCCATAACGTAGTCGAGGCGATCCACGCCATGGCCGAGGGCCGGGCCAAGGTATTCATCGCCTTGGGCGGCAATTTCGCCCAGGCTACTCCCGATAGCCACCGCACCTTCCAGGCCCTGCGCAATTGTGACCTGACCGTACAGATCAGCACCAAGCTCAACCGCAGTCATCTGGCCCACGGGAAAGATGCGTTGATCCTGCCGTGCCTCGGTCGCACCGACATCGATCTGCAAGCCGAAGGCTCCCAGGCCGTGACCGTGGAAGACTCGTTCAGCATGGTCCACGCCTCCAATGGCCAATTGCAGCCGTTGTCGAACCAGATGCGTTCGGAGCCGTGGATCATCGCCGGCATCGCTGCCGCCACGCTGGGCAGCCGTCCGGTGGATTGGAACTGGCTCGTGGCCGATTACAGCCGCATCCGCGACCTGATCGCCGAGACCATCCCCGGCTTCAAGGACTTCAACCAGAAACTCAAGAATCCCGGTGGCTTCTATCTGGGCAACAGTGCCGGTGCCCGTCGCTGGAACACACCGTCAGGCCGCGCCAACTTCAAGCCCAACCGATTGCCGACCGACCTGCTCCACGAGCGGACCCGAGCCACAGGGCAATTGCCGGACCTGATCCTGCAGTCCATGCGCTCCCACGACCAGTACAACACCACCATCTACGGCCTCGATGATCGCTATCGCGGTGTGAAAGGCCAGCGTGACGTACTGTTCGTCAACGAAGCGGACATCATCCGACTGGGCTTCAAACCCGGGCAAAAGGCCGACATCGTTTCCCTGTGGGACGACGGACGCGAGCGGCGGGTCAAAGGGTTTACCTTGCTGGCCTTCGACATCCCGGCCGGACAGGCCGCCGCCTACTACCCGGAAGTGAACCCGCTGGTGCCCTTGGAAAGTACCGGTGACGGCAGCCACACCCCGACCTCGAAGTTCGTGGCGATCCGTCTGGAAGCGGCGAGCGAGAACGGGCTGATCATGGCCAAGTCGGCTTGAGTCAATCCTGGCGTTGAACTGGCCTTGCCGGGCACTTTCAGACGCCCATGAAAAAGGCCGTTTTCCAATGAAAACGGCCTGTCTGAAGTAGCTAAAGACCGGCAAAATCTACTTAAGTTCCGCTATGAAAACAGTAACTTAGCGAATTGTGCACAAGTCGTGTTACTCGTCGGATTTCGATTGTAACCAAGCGAAGCCAGCCTCAGGATCGCGCCGTCATCCCTTTGAGGCTCCTCTATGAAGTTCTCCTCCATTCTCTTGTTGTCCCTTGGCCTGGTCAGTGGCGTCGCGTCTGCCGGCGGTACCGCCGAAGCAGGTGTAGGCGGCGCATTGGGCGGGGTTTTGGGTTCGGTCGTCGGCCAGTCCCTGGGCGGCAACACCGGCTCCACTATCGGCGCGGCCCTGGGCGGCGCGGGCGGTAGCGCAGTCGGCGCAGACAAACATAGCCGCGGCGAAGCGGCAATCGGCGGCGCACTGGGTGCAGCCGGCGGTAACGTGGTCGGCCGCAGCGTGGGCGGCTCCACGGGCAGCCTGATCGGTGCCGCAGCGGGCGGTGGCGCCGGTGGCGCACTGGGTAACTACATGGGCAAGGACGACGATGACGACCGTTACGAAGGTCGCCGTAGCGATCGCCGCTACTACCGCGATGGCCACCGGGGCCGCGGTCATGCCTACGGACATCGCAAGCACAAGCACAAGCATCGCTATCACGACGATTGACGGCCGGCTTGACCCGTACCGTTAGATGATCGCAGCCTTCGGGAGACTGACCGGAGGCTGCGATTTTTCGTTTCAGGGTACCAATCGTTCCAATGCCTCGCGTAGCCGACCCGGGATCGGCACTGGCTGATTCGACATCCGGTCCACGAACACATGCACGAAGCGCCCCGCCGCGCAGGCCTCCTGCTCGTTCTCCTTGAACACCGCCAGCTCGTATTGCACCGAACTGTTGCCCAGCTTGGCGACCCGCAGGCCGATCTCGATCCGGTCCGGAAATGCGACCGATGCAAAATAGTCGCAGGCTGAACTCACCACGAAACCCACTACTTCGCCGTCATGGATATCCAGTCCACCGGCCTCGATCAGGTAGGTATTCACCGCCGTATCGAAAAAGCTGTAGTAGGTGACGTTATTGACGTGACCGTACACATCGTTGTCGTGCCAGCGCGTAGTCACCGGCTGGAAATGAAAGTACTCGGTGCGCTGGGGCATCTCTTGTCCTTGGTTGTGCACTGTTGTGGGGAAGACAGGCTGTCGGTTATCGCTGCGAGAAACCCTTGCCCTGCGCGGCCAACTCTCCGATCAGGCGAGCAGGCTTCCATTGATCCCCCTGCTTCGTCTCAAGGTCCACCAAGCGTGCATGGATGTCCGCAAGGCCTTGCTGATCAGCCCAGGCCATCGGGCCGCCCTTGTCAGCCGGGAAGCCATAGCCGTTGAGATACACCAGGTCGATATCGTGGGACGACTCGGCAATGCCTTCCTGGAGAATCTTCGCACCTTCGTTGACCAGCGCCAGCAGGCAGCGTTCGAGGATCTCATCGGCGTCGATGTCACGCCGCTGGAAACCCAGGTCCTCGCTGACCCGCTGTACCAGCGCATCGACTTCTACATCGTGTTCAGCCTGCCGGCTGCCCGGCTCATAGTGGTAATAACCGTTGCCACTTTTCTGGCCGAACCGACCCAACTCGCACAGGCGGTTGTCCACCTGCACCTCGGGGGCATCCTGCCCTTGGCCCGCCAGCTCCCGCGCGCGCCACTCCAGATCGATACCGACCACGTCGTACATTCGAAACGGTCCCATGGCGAAACCAAAGCCTTGCAGCGCCGCATCCACCTGATGGGGGAACGCACCCTCCAACAGCATCTTGCGCGCCTCCAGCACATAGGGATGAAGCATTCGGTTGCCGATGAAGCCGTGACAATTGCCCGACACCACGCTCACCTTGCCCATGCGCTTGCCCAGCGCCAGGGCAGCGTCCAGCACAGCCTTGGACGTTTGTGCGCCGCGCACGATCTCCAACAACTTCATGATGTGCGCCGGGCTGAAGAAGTGCAGGCCCAGCACTTGCGTTGGCCGACGCGTGGCGGCGGCAATGGCATCAATATCCAGCGCCGAGGTGTTACTTGCCAGGATCGCCTCGGGCTTGAGCATGCCGTCCAGCTCGCGAAATATTTTCTGCTTGAGTTCGAGGTTCTCGTAGACCGCTTCAATGACCAGGTCCACGTTGCGGATCGCCGCGTAGTCCTGCGCCCGCGCAATACGGGCGATCCTGGCGTCGGCTTCGCTTTGTTCGAGTCGGCCCTGGCGTACGTTATGGGCGTAGGTATCGGCCACCGTGGCCAGCGCCTGCTCCAGCATTTGTGGATTGTTATCGACCCACTGCACCGTAACGCCAGCGTTGGTCAGGCACATCACGATGCCCCGCCCCATGGTCCCTGCGCCGACCACAGCGGCGCGCTGGATATCGAAGGATGTCTGGCTCATGTTTGCTCTCTTGTTGGCGATCCAAAGACTGCTTCACCTTAGTCAGCCATCGACATTTTTTGAAATTTATTCGTGTGATGGAGGGCATTCAGCGGATGGATGGAGCTCGCAGTTGTTGGTCTGCTCGCCTGTGATGTGATTGAACTCGCCCGTGTTCTCCACGCACCGGATGATACCGCTCGGGAGTGTTACCGCTTTGCCACGAAGCGATACAAATCCAGGCGTTTTGATGTCTCGTCTCCAGTCATTTGACGCGTTAAGGTGCGCCGTCGATCCATGAATCAGCAGATCAGACCAGCAAAAGGCAGGATGCCCTTTGCACATTAACCAAGGAGAAAATCATGTTGAAGAAACTGACGTTACCTACCGCCCTGATCACAAGCCTCTTGCTAGGCGCGTGCATGAGGCTACCCGAAGTGCCACCGATGCTTGCTGGAGTGGAAATGCCAATTGTAGTTCCCGCGGCCTCGTTACCTTACGCTCACCACTCATCTCGATAATCAAAAGAGACTTGATAGTCATACAGCGTAAGATTTAGAACATGTTCAAAATGGGGCTGTAATATCTCAGCCCATTTGTCATCAACATTAAATCCACCCACGTTAATGTTGTTTTCTACTGGCACCCCCAGCTCATCAAGCACCCATGAATCGTCGCCAAAATCCTGTGAATATTCGCGCCCTTCGCCTAGCTCGGTTTCTTTGTCATACCAACTCAGTTTTAGCTTTAGACCCATTTTTTTCTCACAAATATTTTTTAATATTACGATTCGGTTTCGGACGATCTAGTTGCTCGCCCGTTAAATAGTCAAACGAACCTAGATGGCTTCCATCACTAGCACGGTATGCCTCCAACTCACCGTGCATGAAATCCCACTCATAAATAGTTCTTTTTTTGGAATCGGTCCACCGTTCGCGAAAACCGCCCCCACCTTGACGAGGGGTCTTTTGTTTGGCGATCTTCAAGTCAGCAAATCCAGTAATCTCCTCTGTCTTTGGTGCCCGATGGTAATCATGCCCTGCCTCCGGCAACCCTTTGCGCCGAACACTCAAAACTATATATAACGGCGAAACCCCAGACCCCACCGGAAACACAAGAATGAAATCCTTGTATTCCGGTGGATAAATCGGATTGACGATAATGCTGTCCGCCATGGGTGTCGGCGGGAAAATCCAGATACGCGGCGCCTGTGGCGCAGCCTCCAAAGCTGGGATGCCCAACGTCGCGCAAGGGTCCACTGCCGGCGTCCAGATCAACTCGACCCCATCGCCAAAAGCTGCCACTTGCTGCTCGCCACGCGCCTGGAATGTCACCACCGGGATCATCTCCCAGTCGCGTCTTGACTGGGTGTTGTAGCCATACCCTTTCAGCGTCCCGTCGGCCTGGGTTTCGACATGTAGGCGAACCCGGCTGCGCGCTTTTTCAAGGGACCTTAGTTGCTCTTCGGTGTACAGCGAACCATCGCCCAGGTTCGAGGGCATCAGCAGCCCCACCAACCCCACCAGCGCGCCGGCCGCCACGGGTGTCGTGACCGTCGCGCCAGCGCCAAGGGAGGCCAAAGCGGTCCCACCCAGTGCGAGCGTGCCAAAACTCGCCGGTAACGCTCCGCTGATGGTCTTCAGCGGTACGCAGCCTGACGCGTCAACCTCCCGACCGCCCAACAATTTGAACGCACCATAGGCGCTCAGCAGTTCGGTCGGGATGTAACCGGTTGGATTGTGATAGTCGATGATTGCATCGGGCAGTTCGCAGGATTTGGCGAACACACAGCCCTTGATGCTCGGTGCATCCCTCTGGCTTGTCTGGCCCAGCCGCTGGCTCATGTATTCCTCTTGCCGAGCGAGCATGTCCTCATGGGCTTTAAAATCGGCGTCTCTTTTTGCCAGCTCGCCCGGGGTCATGTCCCGCAGGACTCTGTAGCGCCTTTCGCCACCGCGGTACTCCCAGACTTGGGGGATATCACTTTTTCCTTTCGCCATGCTTCGTCCTTGCTCGGTCAGCGCCCGTTCAATACAAGCGGCGCGGCGAACCTTACCGAGTAAGCAAGGAAGTGATCACCAGACGGTTCCGAGACTGACGTGAGACTTTTCTTTTTGTTGGGATACGATTTCGCCCTCTACTTTCCAGGAATAAACAGGCGCTGGAAGAAAAATAGTCACCCACAAAAAAGCCGCCCTTAAAGGGCGGCTTTCTCATGTATCGGCAAGCCTTACAGCTGTGGACCTGCCGCCTTGATCGCGTCGCTCACTTCGAACTTCTTGAAGTTTTCGATGAACAGACCGGCCAATGCCTTGGCCGCTTCGTCGTAGGCAGCCTTGTCGGCCCAGGTGTTGCGTGGGTTCAACAGGCCAGTCTCGACGCCTGGGACGGCCAGCGGCACGTCCAGGTTGATGATGTCCAGGTGTTCGGTTTCAGCACCGATCAGCGCGCCGCTCTGGATCGCTGCGATCACCGCACGGGTGGTCGGGATGTTGAAGCGCTTGCCGACGCCGTAGCCGCCGCCGGTCCAGCCGGTGTTGACCAGGTAGACCTTGGAGCCGAAACCACGGATGCGCTTGATCAGCAGCTCAGCGTATTCACCGGCTGGACGCGGGAAGAACGGCGCGCCGAAGCAGGTGGAGAAAGTCGACTTGATGCCGCTGCCCGAACCCATTTCGGTCGAGCCCACCAGTGCGGTGTAGCCGGACAGGAAATGGTAGGCGGCTTGTTCTTCGCTGAGGATCGACACAGGTGGCAGTACGCCGGTCAGGTCGCAGGTCAGGAAGATCACGGCGTTTGGCTCGCCACCGAGGTTTTTCGGTGCGCGTTTTTCGATCAGCTCACGCGGGTAGGCGGCGCGGCTGTTCTGGGTCAGGCTGTCGTCGGCATAGTCGGCTTTCTTGGTGACCGGGTCCAGGACCACGTTTTCCAGTACGGCACCGTGCTGGATGGCTTTCCAGATGACCGGCTCGTTCTTCTCGGACAGGTCGATGCACTTGGCATAGCAACCGCCTTCGATGTTGAAGACCACGCCCACGCCCCAACCGTGCTCGTCGTCACCGATCAGGTAGCGGCTTTCATCGGCGGACAGGGTGGTCTTGCCAGTGCCCGACAGGCCGAAGAACAGGGTCACGTCGCCCTCTTCGCCCATGTTCGCGGCGCAGTGCATCGGCAGCACGTCGGCGGCCGGCAGCAGGAAGTTCTGCACGGAGAACAGGGCTTTCTTCATCTCGCCGGCGTAGCGCATGCCAGCAATCAGCACTTTCTTGGCCGCGAAGTTGATGATCACGGTACCGTCGGAGTTGGTGCCGTCGCGCTCAGGCTCGCAGACGAAGTTCGGCGCGTTGAGGATCTGCCATTCGTCCTTGCCGCCGGCGTTGTATTGCTCGGGGTTGATGAACAGGCAGCGGCCGAACAGGTTGTGCCAGGCAGTCTCGGTGGTCATCTTGACCGGCAGGTAGTGCGCAGGATCGGAACCTACATGCACGTGGGAGACAAAACGCTCGCGCTCGCCCAGGTAGGCTGCGACGCGGTTCCACAAGGCATCGAACTTGTCAGCCGGGAACTTGCGGTTGATCGGGCCCCAGGCAATGGCGTGCTGGGTGGTTGGCTCTTCCACAATGAAACGGTCCACTGGCGAACGACCGGTACGATGACCGGTACGTACAACCAGCGCGCCAGTATCGGCAAGCTCGCCTTCACCGCGATTCAGGGCTTCTTTAACCAGATCATCGACACTCAGATCGGTGTACACGGCGTTATTGGCTTGCGTCATGAGATTCCCCGTCGGCCCGTGGCCGAGTGCTCCAAACGTTTTGTAGTAGGAAGTCGCGCACTACTACCCGAAAAAAGTGGGCCGGATTATGCCAGAAAAGCCCAAAAAGAGTAGGGCCCTCCCGTCAGTACGGCGTAAATCCGGCGTTTGCCAGGAGATTTACCTGCGCTGAACCGATTTAGTGACGAGTATCTGACGGTGTGTCGACACCCGCACCGGCGAACAATTGGGCGATGTCCGCGGCATCGAACAGGTAGCGCTCATTGCAAAATTGGCAATCGATTTCGATGGCGCCGCCATGCTCGATCACCAATTGCTGCGCATCTTCCAGACCCAGACTGACCAACGCATTGCCGGAACGCTCACGGGAGCAACTGCATTTGAAGCGTAACGGCTGGCCTTCAAACAGGCGAACCTGTTCTTCGTGGTAGAGGCGATGCAGGATGGTTTCGTTGTCCAGGCCCAGCAGCTCATCGGCGCTCAAGGTGCTGGCGAGAGCGGTGACGTGTTGCCAGCTGGCATCACGTTCTTCCGAATCACGAATGCGGTCGGCCGGCAATTGCTGCAACAGCAGGCCGCGGGCACGCCGCCCGTCGGCGTACAGCCAGAAGCGTGTGTTGGTCTGCTGGGACATGACGAAGTAGTTGGTGAAGCACTCGGCCAGCGTTGCGCCGTCGAGATCGACAATGCCTTGGTAGCGCTTGCCATGGCTCGGGTCGACCGTCAGGGCCAAAACGCCATTGGGCATCAGGTCGGAGAGTGTCGCGTCGGGGGCGATCTGCTCGGCGTGATAACGGGCCAGGCCTCGGATCTCACGCTCGCTCGAACACTCGATCATCAACAATGGCACCGGGCCTTCGGAGCGGGCCTGGAGAATCAACAAGCCATCGAATTTCAAGGTACCCACCAGCAGCGCCGCGGCGGCCATCAACTCGCCGAGCAACTGCGCGACCGGCTCCGGATAGGGGTGCTTGGCGAGGACTTCGGCGTAGCTACGCTCCAACGCTACCAGCTCGCCACGGGCGTCGCTGTCATCGAAGATGAAACGTTGGGTGTAGTCGGTATCCGGTAAATCAGTCATAGGAGTCTGGTTCTGAGGTGATGGCAATGGATGGCTGGCATTTTATGGGCATTCAGGATGGGTTCCAAGCAAGCCATGATTTTGCTTTGTGGGAAGACTGAGCATCTATCTGCATGTGCAGCGCTGTTGTGGCGAGGGAGCTTGCTCCCGCTCGGTGGCGTAGCGACCGCAAGATTCTGGGGCCGCTACGCAGCCCAGCGGGAGCAAGCTCCCTCGCCACGGGTTACCGGTGTGGCCGATGCTTTACTCGCTGTTGCTCCCATGGAACTTGAACAGGTCTCGCCGTTGTTTCTTGCTTGGCTTGCCATCGGTGCTCACACCCAGGGCACCGGCCTTGCGTTGGGCGGCTGCCGCTTCGCGCTTGGCGACGCTGGCTTCGGTCTCGCGGTATAGCGTTTGAGCCTGCGGCGCGCCGCGACGCACGATGGACAAAGCTTCGACGACCACCGTTTTTTCGTCGAAGCCTGTTCGAATGACGTATTCGTCACCGATACGTGGCTCTTTGCCAGGCTTGCATCGTTCGCCCCGGTGATGGACCTTGCCGCTTTCAATGGCAGCCTTGGCCAAGGCACGGGTTTTATAGAATCGTGCCGCCCACAACCATTTATCGAGACGGACCTTGTCATCCTCTTCGCTTTTTTGTGCCACTTGGATTCCTCTTTCTAACCTATGGCTGGAACTGTACTACCGTTTTTGTCGGGCGCACGAATCCGTCCCGACGGATAGAATGCCCGCCGAACCGCCTGTCCGCATGGCATGCGTCGGCATCGGTTACACATGCAAACAAGTACGTAGATAACTGTCGTCATTTTGTGATTATTCTGCGTGAATACCGCGATTCGCGGGACCCGCAATCCGATGCGCCAATTTCAGGTTGTTTTTATTGAAGACTTTCGACCATCTGACCGTTGTCGGTCTGCGCGAGTGGGTGGCGCTCCCTGATCTGGGAGTCGCCGGGCTACGGGCAAAAATCGACACCGGCGCCAGCACCTCGAGCCTGCACGCCACCGACATCGAGCCATTCGAGCGTGACGGCGAAAAATGGGTGCGCTTCACCGCGCACCTCGGCACCGTCGTGCAACTGCGCCATCGCCGCTGCGAAGCACCCTTGGTGGCGCGCAAGACCATCAAGAGCTCCAACGGCCACGCCCAGGTCCGCTATGTGATCAGCACCACCCTGGCGTTGGGCGATCGGTTCTGGCGGGTCGAATTCACCCTCGCCTGCCGCAAATCCATGCGTTATCGCCTGTTGCTGGGTTCCAAGGCCTTGATCGACGGCCAGTTGGTGGTCAATCCAGGCATCAAATACGTTCAAGACAAGCCGGCATTCCCGGTATCCACTACCTCTGCCACAGGTGTTGCATGAAGATCGCTGTGCTGTCGCGAAACCCGCGTCTGTATTCCACCCGCCGCCTGGTCGAGGCCGGGACCGAGCGTGGCCATGAAATGGTGGTGATCGATACCCTGCGCGCCTACATGAACATTGCCAGCCACAAGCCGCAAATCCATTACCGCGGCAAGCCGCTGGAAGGCTTCGATGCGGTGATCCCGCGTATCGGCGCGTCGGTGACCTTCTACGGTTGCGCGGTATTGCGCCAGTTCGAAATGATGGGGGTGTATCCCCTCAATGAGTCCGTTGCGATTGCCCGCTCGCGAGACAAGCTGCGCTCGCTGCAATTGCTGTCTCGGCGTGGCATCGGCTTGCCCGTGACCGGCTTCGCCCACTCTCCAGATGACATTCCCGACCTGATCGCCATGGTCAATGGCGCGCCTCTGGTTATCAAGGTATTGGAGGGCACCCAGGGCATTGGCGTGGTGCTGTGCGAAACCGCAACGGCGGCGGAGTCGGTGATCGAAGCATTCATGGGCCTGAAGCAGAACATCATGGTCCAGGAATACATCAAGGAAGCCGGGGGCGCGGACATTCGTTGCTTCGTGGTCGGCGACAAAGTAATCGCGTCGATGAAGCGCCAGGCCAAGCCAGGGGAGTTTCGCTCCAACCTGCATCGCGGCGGCAGCGCAAGCCTGATCAAGATCACGCCGGAAGAGCGCATGACCGCCCTGCGTGCAGCCAAGGTCATGGGGCTGGCGGTGGCTGGCGTGGACATCCTGCGCTCCAATCACGGGCCGCTGGTGATGGAAGTCAACTCCTCGCCAGGCCTGGAAGGCATCGAGACCACCACCAGCAAGAACGTGGCAGGGATCATCATCGAGCACCTGGAGAAAAACGGCGGGCCGAACATGACCCGGACCAAGGGCAAGGGGTAATCCATTTATAGTTTACTGTGGGAGCGAGCTTGCTCGCGATGACGGTGTGTCAGCCAACATAAATTTGGCTGAGCCACCGCATCGCGAGCAAGCTCGCTCCCACAGGTTTTGCGCCTTCCGAGCGATTCCGCTACACCGCATCCCGAGGCAACATCAAGCCCAACGGCAGCCGCACCCGCGCTTCCAGTCCGCCGCCCACGCGATTGCGCAGCTCGACGTTGCCGCCGTGCATCGAGGCGATGCGCTTGACGATCGCCAGGCCCAGTCCCGTGCCCTTTCCCCCCCGGGCGCGATCGCCTCGGGTGAACGGATTGAAAATGGCCTCCAATTCCGACGGATCGATGCCGGCGCCTCGGTCCATGACGCTCAGCACGACGTAGGGCGCGCTGGTATCGCCCGAAACGTAGGCGGCCACTTCCACACCGGTGCCTGCATGGTTCAGGGCGTTGCCGATCAGGTTGTTCAGCAGGCGCTTCATCGATACGCGACGTAGCGGGAACGGCTGGATCGGCTCCAGGCGCAGGTGGACCTTCTCTTCGTTCTGGTTATAGGGTGCAGCCACCTCCCGAACCAGGTCGCTGAGATCGACTTCTTCCACCGACTCATCACGACCGTCGCGAATGAATGCCAGGAACTGGTCAAGAATCGCGTCCATGTCTTCGATATCGCGGACCATCTCATCAGTCAGGTCGGTGTGCTCGCCCATCAACTCCAGCGATAACCGCAACCGGGTCAGGGGCGTGCGCAAGTCATGGGAGACCCCTGCAAGCATCAGCTCACGTTCGCGTCCGGCCTGCTCGACATCCTCGGCCATCTGGTTGAAGGCGCGGTACACCTCGGTCATCTCGCTGGGCGTATCGCTGATCGGCAACCGTACACTACGCCCCTGGCCCAATTGCCGGGCGGCGTACACGAGGCGTTTGAGCGGTTGGTTGAGCTGGCTGACGAAGATCCACGCCGAAGCCGTTGAAAGCAGGCCGATCGCCAGGAACCAGCCCAGCACGTTCCAGATCTTCTGGCCCCGCAATGGATGGGGGTACAGCGGAACCTTCAGCCAACCATCCCCAAGGCTTGGAGCGCGCACCCACAATGCCGGCGGCGAGTGCATGCGCAATCGCACCTCGGTGTCGGCGCCCAACTCGGCCTGCATCTGCCGCTGATAGATCTCGCTGTATGGCCAGTGCTGCTCGCCTTCCGGCACGCCGGCTCCGACCACCCGGATCAACGTCGCCGCCTCGGCAATCTTTGCTCGATTGGTTTCGTCGGCCGCCCAGTAGGCCCGCAATGTCAAGGCAACGCCGTGACTGTATTGGCGGTCCACCAGCACGTCTTCGTTCATCAGCAGGTAGACCAACGTCAGCGCCTTGGAAAAAAGCACGACGATGAGCACCAGCCAGAGGGTGCGGGAAAAGAAACTCTGGGGGAACCAAACGGGGGTTTTCATGAATAGCCGCTACACACTTGCAGGAGCGAGCGATGCTCGCACAATGACGGACCGCGAGTCGCCTGGAAAAGACTTCAATCAACCAGGCTTCCCGCTCCTACAAATCGCCGATCACTTGCTGGCGGCGCCATCCGGCACGAATACGTAGCCTACGCCCCAGACGGTCTGGATATAACGCGGCTTGGATGGATCGGGCTCGATCATCCGGCGCAAGCGGGAAATCTGCACGTCGATGGAACGCTCCAGCGCATCCCATTCCCGGCCACGGGCCAGGTTCATCAGCTTGTCTCGGGTCAGCGGCTGGCGAGCGTTCATCACCAGAGCCTTGAGGACCGCGAACTCACCGGTGGTGAGCATGTGTACCTCGTCGCCGCGCTTGAGCTCGCGGGTGGCCAGCGACAGTTCATAGTCGCCGAAGGTGACGCTTTCGTCTTCGCTGCCCGGCGCGCCCGGCACCGGCGCCGACTGGCGACGCAAGACCGCCTTGACCCGCGCCATCAGCTCGTCCGGATTGAACGGCTTGGCCAGGTAATCGTCGGCGCCCAGTTCAAGGCCCTTGATACGGCTCAGCTCGTCGCCCTTGGCGGTCAGCATGATGATCGGGATCTGGTTGTTCGCGCCGCGCAGGCGACGACAGGCGGTCAAGCCGTCTTCACCGGGCAGCATCAGGTCGAGGACGACGAGGTTGAAAACCTCACGGGCCAACAGACGGTCCATTTGCTCCGTGTTCGGTACAGTGCGGGCTCGGTAACCCTTGCTGACGAAAAAGCGCTCCAGCAGGCTGCTCAGCCCTGGATCGTCGTCAACAATCAGAATTTTTTCGCCTTCAGCAGTTTGTGCGGTGCTGCTCATAGGAAGCTCCTTTGATCTCGGCGCGCATTATGGCCTAGCTGCCGTTGTGCGTACCGTGTGCATTGTTAGCAGATTTTTCGCCTATCTCCAGCAATCCGCTGATCAAGCCCACGGGCGCGACGCACCCTAACGGTTGAACGCTGGTTATAATGCGCGGCCTTTGTGCCAGGACAGGGCCGGATCGTTACACCGGCGAAACACCTTTTCCCCCTGGCCAGGCAGCATTTTTTTGATTTCACGGGTCAACAGGCAGCCTTTTGACCCAGGCAGCGGCGCACGCCAGGCCGCTCAACCAGTCTCGCCGAGCCCGGCTTCTGCGGTGGCGAGCCTGATTTCACAATTTGTCAGGTGGTTTTATGGACAGCATCAACAGCCGCATCGCCGAGGAACTCGGCGTCCGCCCACAACAGGTCGAAGCGGCCGTCGCGCTACTCGATGAAGGCTCCACGGTCCCTTTCATCGCCCGTTACCGGAAAGAAGTGACAGGCAGCCTCGATGACACTCAATTGCGTCATCTGGAAGAGCGCCTGCGCTACCTGCGTGAACTCGACGAACGGCGCATCAGCATCCTGGCGAGCATCCAGGAGCAGGGCAAGCTGACCCCGCAACTCGAACGCGACATCAAGCTGGCCGACACCAAGACCCGCCTCGAAGACTTGTACCTGCCCTACAAGCAAAAGCGCCGCACCAAGGGCCAGATCGCCCTGGAAGCCGGCCTCGGCGAGCTGGCCGACGGCCTGTTCAACGACCCGACCCTCGCCCCGGAAACCGAAGCCGCGCGTTTTATCGATGCGGAAAAAGGCGTGGCGGACGTAAAGGCCGCGCTGGAAGGCGCCAAGTACATCCTCATGGAGCGTTTCGCCGAAGACGCCAACCTGCTGGAAAAGCTGCGTAACTTCCTCAAGCAGGAGGCGACCCTCAGTGCCCGCGTCATCGCCGGCAAAGAGGAGGAAGGCGCCAAGTTCCGCGACTACTTCGAGCACGACGAACCGCTCAAGAGCATGCCGTCCCACCGTGCCCTGGCGATTTTCCGTGGCCGCAACGAAGGCATTCTCAGCTCCGCGCTGAAGGTCGGTGAAGAACTGCCCGGCACCATGCACCCGTGCGAAGGCATGATCGCCCAGCAATTCGGCATCCAGAACCAGAACCGCGCCGCCGACAAATGGCTGGCCGAGGTGGTGCGCTGGACCTGGAAGGTCAAGCTCTATACCCACCTGGAAACCGACTTGCTCGGTGAGTTGCGCGATAACGCCGAGACCGAGGCGATCAACGTATTCGCCCACAACCTGCACGACCTGCTGCTGGCCGCGCCGGCCGGCCCCCGCGCCACCCTGGGCCTGGACCCGGGCCTGCGCACCGGTTGCAAGGTAGCGGTCGTCGATTCCACCGGTAAGTTGCTGGACCACGCCACGGTCTACCCGCACGTGCCGCACAACAAATGGGACCAGACCCTCGCGGTGCTCGCCGCCCTGTGCGCCAAGCATTCGGTGGACCTGATCGCTATCGGCAACGGCACCGCCAGCCGCGAGACCGACAAGCTGGCAGCGGAACTGATCAAGAAATACCCGGCCATGAAAATGACCAAGGTCATGGTCTCCGAAGCCGGTGCTTCTGTTTATTCGGCGTCGGAGCTGGCTTCGAAGGAATTCCCGGACCTGGACGTGTCGATCCGTGGCGCGGTGTCGATCGCCCGTCGCCTGCAGGACCCACTGGCGGAACTGGTGAAGATCGATCCGAAATCCATCGGTGTCGGTCAATACCAGCACGACGTGTCCCAACTGAAACTCGCCCGTGGCCTGGACGCCGTGGTGGAGGATTGCGTGAACGCCGTGGGAGTGGACGTGAACACCGCTTCGGCGGCACTGCTGGCGCGGATTTCCGGCCTGAACGCGACACTCGCGCAGAACATTGTCACCCACCGTGATGAACATGGCGCGTTCAAGACCCGCGCCGCGTTGAAGAAAGTCCCGCGCCTGGGTGAAAAAACCTTCGAACAAGCCGCCGGCTTCCTGCGCGTCATGAACGGCGACAACCCGCTCGACTCCTCGGCGGTCCACCCGGAAGCGTATCCGCTGGTGCAACGCATCGCCGCCCAGACCGACCGCGACATCCGCTCGCTGATCGGCGACGCCGCGTTCCTCAAGCGCCTGGACCCGAAGAAATTCACCGACGAAACCTTCGGCCTGCCCACCGTGACCGACATTCTGCAAGAGCTGGAGAAGCCGGGCCGCGACCCGCGTCCGGAATTCAAGACCGCCGAATTCCAGGAAGGCGTCGAAGACCTCAAGGACTTGCAACCGGGCATGATCCTCGAAGGCGTGGTCACCAACGTGACCAACTTCGGCGCGTTCGTTGATATCGGCGTGCACCAGGACGGCCTGGTACACATCTCGGCACTGTCGGAAAAATTCATCAAGGACCCGCGCGAAGCCGTGAAGGCCGGCGACGTGGTGAAAGTGAAGGTCATGGAAGTCGATATCCCGCGCAAACGCGTTGGCCTGTCGATGCGCATGAGTGACACGCCGGGTGAGAAGGTCGACGGTGCCCGCGGTGCTCGCCCAGGCGCCGCCCCACGCCAGTCGCAGAACACCGCGCCCCGCAAGGAAACCGCCACGGCGGCCCCGGCGAACAACGCCATGGCCTCGCTGTTCGCCAACGCCAAGCAATTGAAGAAACGCTGATGGACGCGCCAGCCGGGTTGGTGGAGAGCGCGTTTTTCAAGCTGCTCGGCTGCCGTTTGCACAGCCTTGGGGACGGGGTGGCGCAAGTCACCCTGGATCTGGCCCCCGAGTTGCGGAATCGCGGCGGCAAGCTGCACGGTGGCGCGCTGTTCAGCCTGGTGGACATCGCCATGGGCCTGGCCTGCTCCAGTGTCCATGGCTTCGACCAGCAGTCTGCGACCATCGAATGCAAGATCAACTACATCCGCGCCGTGTCCGACGGCGAGGTGTTGTGCACCGCCCGGGTCATCCACCCGGGCCGGCGCACATTGGTGGTCGAGGCCGATGTGATGCAAGGCGACAAGCTGGTCGCAAAAGCGCAAGGCACGTTCGCTGTCCTATAGCTCCTGGTCATCGATTTGAGTTAATTTCGACGCCACGAATGCGGTGTCGGGCTTTCCTGTGGGAGCGAGCTTGCTCGCGATGGCGATGGACCTGTCACATTTAGTTGACTGATATACCGCTATCGCGAGCAAGCTCGCTCCCACGAGGGACGGCGGCGATCTTCTTTGACCGTATGTAAACCAGGCGAAAACGCCAGTTTTAACTTCACCCTTGTAGACCGTCTTGCCCACCCCCATATTGGGGCGACTGACGCGTGAAGGAATTCAACTTGAGCGACCTTTTAAACCGCCGCCTGGCCCTGCTCGGCGAGCGCGCCAACCTCTCCCTGCTCGAGCAGTGCCTGCACGGTATCGAACGTGAATGCCTGCGTGTCACCGACAACGGGCGCCTGGCGCAGACGCCGCACCCGCAAGCCCTGGGCTCGGCGCTGACCAACGAACAGATCACCACCGACTATTCCGAGTCGCTGCTGGAATTCATCACCCCGGCCCTGGCCAACCCGGCTGATACCCTGCGCAGCCTCGACAGGATCCACCGGTTTGTCTACAGCAAGCTCGGCGACGAATACCTGTGGAGCCCTTCGATGCCGTGTCCGCTGCCGGCTGAGGAGGAGATTCCGATCGCCTATTACGGCACCTCGAACATCGGTCGGCTCAAGTATGTCTATCGCAAGGGTCTGGCCCTGCGTTACGGCAAGACCATGCAATGCATCGCCGGGATCCACTACAACTTTTCCCTGCCGGAAAAGCTCTGGCCCCTGCTGCGCCAGGACGAAGCCAGCGATCTGAGCGACCGGGATTTCCAGTCGTCGGCCTATATCGCCCTGATCCGCAATTTCCGGCGCTACAGCTGGCTATTGATGTACCTGTTCGGCGCCTCGCCGGCCCTCGACGCCGGTTTCCTGCGTGGCCGACCGCATCAGCTGGAACAATTGGACCCGGACACCTTGTACCTGCCCTACGCCACCAGCCTGCGCATGAGCGACCTGGGCTACCAGAGCAACGCCCAGGCCGGCCTGACGCCTTGCTACAACGACCTGGCAAGCTACACCGATAGCCTGCGCAAGGCTGTGGCAACGCCGTATGCGCCGTATGTCGAGATTGGCACTCACCAGAACGGCGAATGGGTGCAGCTCAACACCAACATCCTGCAGATCGAAAACGAGTACTACTCCAACATCCGCCCCAAGCGCGTGACCTACACCGGGGAGCGACCGATCCAGGCGCTGATGGCCCGTGGCATCCAGTACGTCGAAGTACGTTGCCTGGACATCAACCCGTTCTTGCCGATGGGCATCGACCTGACCGAATCGCGGTTCCTCGATGCGTTCCTCTTGTATTGCGGCCTCGACGACAGCCCGCAATTGGAAAACAACGAGTGCAGCAACGCCACCAGCAACTTCCTGACGGTGGTCAAGGAAGGCCGCAAGCCAGGCCTGCAATTGCAGCGCCAGGGTGAATCGGTGGACATGCAAGCCTGGGCCCTGGAATTGCTGGACAAGATCGCCCCGCTGGCGGCACTGCTCGACCAAAGCCAAGGTGGTGATGACCACCGCCAGGCGCTGGACGCCCAACTGGCAAAAGTCCGCGACCCATCCCTCACGCCATCCGCCCGGGTACTGGCGGCCATGGCCGAACACAAGGAAAGCTTCGCCCAGTTCTCCCTGCGCCAGAGCAAGGCCCACGCCGAGTTTTTCCGCGCAGAGCCACTGTCGGCCGATGAAATAATTGCCTTCGAGGAAAATGCTCGGCGATCCCTGGTCCAGCAAACCGAGTTGGAGCAGAACGAAGTGGGTGATTTCGACGTGTTCGTGGGGTCGTACCAGGCGAGTATTCTAGCGATCAGTAACTGATTCGCCGCTGGCAAGAACATTCTGTGGCGAGGGAGCTTGCTTCCCTGCCACAGGGGTTTCGTGGCTTCTCGATAGACTTTTTCGCAGATAAGCTAATGCGAAAAAGTTATTTATTTTAGAGTTCTTAGATCATTTAGTCTCCTCCAACGCCGACTCTCCGGCGGCTTGTTGAGGAGCTTTACCATGTCTTTGAGTTTCCCCCTTCGCCTTCTCGCAGCCGCCTCCCTGGCCGCGGCGAGTTTTTTCGCACAGGCAACCGACCTGACCGTCGCCTACCAGACCACCGTGGACCCGGCGAAAGTCGCCCAAGCCGATGGCGCGTATGAAAAAGCCACCCAGGCCAAGATCGCCTGGCGCAAGTTCGACAACGGCGCCGATATCATCGCCGCCATCGCCTCGGGCGATGTGCAGATCGGCTACCTCGGCTCCAGCCCGCTGACCGCCGCGATCACTCGTAAGGTGCCAGTAGAAACATTCCTCATCGCGACACAGATCGGCGCCGCCGAAGCCTTGGTGGCCCGTGACGGCTCCGGCATCAAGACCCCGCAAGACCTGATCGGCAAGAAGATCGCCGTGCCGTTTGTTTCCACCGGCCATTACAGCCTGCTCGCCGCGCTGAAACACTGGAATATCGACCCATCGAAAGTCACCGTGCTCAACCTCGCCCCACCGGCCATCATCGCGGCGTGGAAACGCGGCGACATCGACGCCACCTACGTCTGGGACCCAGCCCTGGGCGTCGCCAAGGAAAACGGCAAGGTGCTGATTACCTCTGCGGAACTGGCGCAATTTGGCGCACCGACCTTCGACGCATGGATCGTGCGCAAGGACTTCGCCCAGCAGCACCCTGAAATCGTCACGGCTTTCGCAAAAGTCACCCTGGATGCCTACGCCCAGTACCGCAAGGACCCACAAGCCTGGCTGGCCGATGCGTCCAACATCGACAAGCTGGTGAAGCTATCCGGGGCCAAGGCCAGCGATATCCCGCTGTTGTTGCAAGGCAACGTATTCCCCTTGGCCGCAGACCAGGTGCTGAGCCTCGGCGCCCCAACCACCCAGGCGATAACCAACACCGCCGCGTTCCTCAAGGAGCAAGGCAAGGTCGAAGCCGTACTGCCGGATTACGCACCGTACGTCAGCGCCAAATACATCACTCGCTGATCAAAAAGGAGACACCGAGATGGCCTTGCTACAGCTGGAGCGCATCAGCGCACAGTACCCCGGCGCCACGAAACCGGTACTGGCGGATATTTCGTTGACCCTGGGCCCACAGCAGTTGCTGGTCGCCCTCGGGCCATCCGGCAGTGGCAAGACGTCGTTGCTGAACCTGATTGCCGGGTTCGTCGAGCCCAGCGCCGGACAAATCACCTTGGACGGCGTGCCAGTGTCAGGCCCGGGCGCCGAACGTGGCGTGGTGTTCCAGGACGATGCGTTGCTGCCTTGGCAGGACGTGCTGGCAAACGTCGGGTTTGGCCTGGAACTGGCCGGGCTCGCGAGAGAAAAACGCGAGGCTCGCGCCCGGGAAATGCTTGCCTTGGTGGACCTGGCCGGGTTCGAAAAGCGTCGCGTCTGGCAGCTGTCTGGCGGTCAGAAGCAACGCGTCGGCCTGGCCCGCGCGCTGGCGGCCGATCCACGGGTACTGTTGATGGACGAACCGTTCGGAGCCCTGGACGCCTTCACCCGCGAGCAGATGCAGGAACTGCTGCTGCAGGTCTGGCAGCGCACCGCCAAACCGGTGTTCCTGATTACCCACGACATTGAAGAAGCCGTGTTCCTGGCGACCGATCTGATTTTGCTGGCGCCCGATCCCGGGCGGATCGTCGAGCGGCTGAGCCTGGATTTCGGCCACCGCTACGGCGCTGGCGAATCGGCCCGGTCGATCAAGTCCGATCCACGCTTCATCGAGACCCGCGAGCACGTGCTCGCCAGAGTGTTTTCCCAACGCAGCGCCACTCGACAACAGGAGCGCGCATGAGCAGCTATGAAATTCCAGCCGTGGCCGGCGATGCCGTGAATTCGCACGCGGCCGCACCCGCTCGACGCAGGCTGAGCACACGCTGGATCAGCGGCCTGACATTGGTGGTGTTGCTGTTTCTCTGGTGGGCGATCACCGCCACCGGGCTGATCGAACCGCTGTTCCTGCCGCCGCCCTCCGCCGTGCTGCAGAAGGGTTGGCTGCTGGCAACCAGCGGCTACATGGACTCAACACTCTGGCAACACCTGGGCGCAAGCCTCGGCCGGATTGGCCTGGGCCTGTTGTTCGCGGTGCTGACAGCGGTACCGGTGGGCATCGCCATCGGCGCCAATCGTATTGCCCGTGGCGTGCTCGATCCGCTGATCGAATTCTATCGGCCGATCCCTCCCCTGGCTTACTTACCGCTGATCGTGATCTGGTGCGGCATCGGCGAGCTGTCGAAAGTCCTGCTGATCTACCTGGCGATCTTCGCCCCGATCGCCATCGCTACGGCCACCGGCGTGCGCACCGTCGACCCGGCCAGATTGCGCGCCGCGCAGTCCCTGGGCGCCTCGCGGACGCAATTGATTCGTCATGTGATCGTACCCAGCGCCTTGCCCGACATTCTTACCGGCATTCGCATCGGCCTGGGCGTGGGTTGGTCGACGCTGGTCGCCGCTGAACTGATCGCAGCCACCAGCGGCCTGGGATTCATGGTGCAGTCGGCGGCGCAATTCCTGGTCACCGATGTCGTGGTTCTGGGAATCCTGGTGATCGCAGTGATCGCCTTCGCCATGGAGATGGGCCTGCGCGCCCTGCAACGCAAACTGGTGCCATGGCACGGCCAGGCTCACTGATACGCAATGACCACGCCGACCATTCGGCGCCCATCCGAGAGAATCAAAATGAGCCGCCCGACCATTACCCCTTTAAGCATTGCCCTCGGCGCGCAGATCAACGGGATCGACATCAGCCAACCGCTGAGTCCGCAAGACCGGGATTTCGTCGAGCAGGCATTGCTGGAACATCAGGTACTGTTTTTCCGCGACCAGCCGATCGAACCACCGCAACAGGCACGTTTCGCGGCGTATTTCGGTGACCTGCACATCCATCCGATCTACCCCAACATACCGGAGCAGCCTGAAGTGCTGGTGCTCGACACCGCCGTCACCGACGTTCGCGATAACGCGGTGTGGCACACCGACGTGACCTTCTTGCCGACACCCGCCCTGGGCGCGGTGCTCAGCGCCAAGCTGCTGCCGGCGTTTGGCGGCGACACGTTATGGGCCAGCGGCATTGCAGCCTACGAAGCGTTGTCGGCGCCGTTGAAAAGTTTGCTGGAAGGTCTGACAGCGACCCACGATTTCACCCGTTCATTTCCGCTGGAGCGCTTCGGCAACTCGCCTGAAGACCTGGTGCGCTGGGAGGAAGCACGGCGCAAGAACCCGCCGTTGTCCCATCCAGTAATACGTACTCATCCAGTGAGCGGCCGCCGCTCGCTGTTCGTCAACGAAGGCTTTACCACCCGAATCAACGAGCTATCGGAAACCGAAAGCGAGGCGATCCTGAAACTGCTGTTCGCCCACGCCACCCGACCGGAGTTCACCGTTCGTTGGCGCTGGCAGGCCAACGACGTGGCGTTCTGGGATAACCGCGTGACCCAGCATTTCGCCGTGGACGACTACCGTCCCGCCCGGCGCGTGATGCACCGGGCGACGGTGTTGGGGGATGTGCCGTTTTTCAGGTGAGTGCCTTGCCCGAATGGTTTTCCGGGGTAACGCATATCCCCGTGGCGAGGGAGCTTGCTCCCGCTCGACTGCGCAGCAGTCGCAAAACCTGTCCCACTGCTTTTCCTGATACGCAGCGTTGAATGGGTTTGGGGCCGCTTCGCGGCCCAGCGGGAGCAAGCTCCCTCGCCACAGGGGTGTTCGGTGTTACTCCGCCGTCGAAGGCTTCTCCCACAGGTTAATCCCACCCTCCTGGGCAAACCGGTCGATCTCGGCCAGTTCTTCGGCGCTGAAGTTGAGGTTCTGCAACGCCCCGACGTTCTCGACGATCTGCTCCGGCCGGCTCGCGCCGATCAGGGCCGAGGTGACACGTGGATCGCGCAGCGTCCAGGCCAGGGCCATTTGAGCCAGGCTTTGGCCGCGACGCTGGGCGATTTCGTTGAGGGCGCGGACGTGGGCGATATTTTCATCCGACAGATGCGACGCTTGTAACGAGCCACCGCCCGGGCGATTCACCCGCGCATCGGCCGGAATGCCCTTGAGATACTTGTCGGTCAGCAGTCCCTGGGCCAGCGGCGTGAAAGCGATGACGCCAGTGCCGAGCTCATCGGTAGCGTCCAGCAGGTCTTTTTCCACCCAGCGATTGAGCAGGTTGTAGGCCGGCTGGTGGATCAGCAGCGGGACTTTCCATTCCTTGAGCAGCGCGGCCATTTCCCGGGTCTTCACGCCCGAATACGAAGAGATGCCTATGTACAAAGCCTTGCCCTGTTGCACGGCTGTGGCGAGGGCGCTGGCTGTTTCCTCCAGTGGCGTGTCGGGATCGAAACGGTGGGAGTAGAAAATGTCCACGTAATCCACGCCCAAGCGTTGCAGGCTCTGGTCGAGGCTGGCGAGCACGTATTTGCGCGAACCGCCGCCCTGTCCATAAGGGCCGGGCCACATGTCCCAGCCGGCCTTGCTGGAGATGATCAGTTCATCGCGGTACTGCTTGAAATCTTCACGCAACAGCCGACCGAAATTGATTTCGGCGCTGCCGTAGGGCGGGCCGTAGTTGTTGGCGAGGTCGAAATGGTTGATGCCCAGGTCGAATGCCGTGCGCAGCAAGGCTCGCTGAGTATCGATCGGCGTACTGTCGCCGAAGTTGTGCCACAAGCCGAGTGACAGGGCCGGAAGCACCAGCCCGCTGCGCCCGACGCGGCGATAGGGAATGGACTCGTAGCGGTTTTGCGCAGCGGTGTAGGTCATCGAAAAGGCTCTCTGTGCGAACGGCGAGTGGCAGAAGCTAACATTTCACAGACGCATCGGTCAGGCCGAAAGTTCGCATGGCAGGTGTGGAGCGAGCTTGCTCCGGGCGGCGATCCGACGATAGCGGTGGATCTGCCAACAAATCATCGACAGGTATGGCCTCATCGCGAGCAAGCTCGCTCCCACAGAGACCCGATAGCCTAGCCTTAACGCGCCTGCGCAAACACCTGGGCCACCCAATCCACGAATACTCGCACCCGTGGCGACATGTGTCGGTTGTGCGGATAGAGCACCGACACTGGCATGGAAGGTGGTGGAGTCGCGGCGAGGACTTCCTGGATCAGGCCCTGCCGGATCGGCTCCTCCATCCGGTAATGCGGGCATTGGATCAGGCCCATCCCGGCGATGGCCGACGCGGCGTAGATTTCCGCGCCGGACACTGACAACGTGCCCCCGATCGGCACTTCCTTGAGTTCGCCCTCGACCATGAACTCGAACGGATACAGCTTGCCGGTACTGCGCGAGACGTAATTCACCGCTTTGTGATGTTTCAGATCCGCGAGGCTTTTCGGCTCACCGTACCGGCGAAGGTAAGCAGGACTGGCGCAAGTGATCTGCCGAAGATTGGCGACGCGCCGGCCAATCAATGACGAATCCGCCAACGTGCCGGAACGCACGACGCAATCAACGCCTTCGGCAATCAGGTCGACGAAACGATCCGCCTCGCTGATGAACAATTCTATTTCGGGGTAGCGAGCCATGAATTGAGGCAGCGCTGGGATCACGAAATATCGCGCCTGGGTTCCGTGCAGGTCCACCCTCAGCTTGCCTTTGGGCGCCACGCCGCGAAACGCCAGTTCGGCTTCCTCCAGCTCGGCCAGCAACTGCACGCATCGCGGGTAATAGGCTTCGCCATCAAGGGTCGGGCGTACCTTGCGGGTGCTGCGCTCCAGCAAACGCACCCCCAACCAGGCCTCGAACTGATTGAGCGTGTGGGTCAGCGTCGCCCGGGGCATGCTCAAATCTTCAGCGGCCAGGGTGAAACTGCTGCGCTCGTAGATGCGGACAAATACCCGCATGGCCTTGACCTGATCCATCGGAATCCTGCGCCCTGATTGTTGAGAGATATTGAACAGTCAAGGCAACTTTCTTGCATTTATCGCCAAGAGTAAACATGTGAATCTGGCTTCAACCTACCACGACATCTCAGGGGATTCTTGCCATGACTGTTCCAAACTCCAAAGTTGCCATTGTCACCGGCGCCTCGCGCGGCATCGGTGCAGAGATTGCCAAGCAACTGGCCACTGACGGTTTCGCCGTCGCCGTCAACTTCGCCAGCAGTGCCACCGAAGCCTCCAGGCTGGTCGTGCAGTTGCGCCAGGCCGGTCACCAGGCCATAGCGGTGAAGGCCGACGTGTCGGTTGCCGCCGATGTCAGCCGGATGTTCGATGAAGTCGAAGCACAGCTGGGCAAGATCGATGTGTTGATCAACAACGCCGGCATCCTTCAGGTCATGCCCTTGGCACAGCACAGCGATGAGCTGTTCGACCGCACGTTTGCAATCAATACCCGGGGCACGTTCAACACCTTGCGCGAAGCCGCGACCCGGCTGAACGACGGCGGCCGAATCGTGAATTTTTCCAGCAGCACCGTGGGCCTGAACCTGCCTGGCTATTCGGTGTACATCGCCAGCAAGGCCGCGGTGGAGTCGCTGACCCAGGTGTTTGCCAAGGAACTGCGCGGTCGACAGATCACGGTCAATGCCGTGGCCCCGGGGCCGGTCGCCACCGAGCTGTTCATGCACGGCAAAAGCGAAGAGCAGGTGCAGCACTACGCGAAGATGCCGCCCTTGGAGCGCCTCGGCCAGCCGGAAGACATTGCCAGCATCGTGTCTTTCCTGGCCAGCCCGGCTGCCGGCTGGGTGAACGGGCAGATCCTGCGGGCCAATGGTGGGTTGGTCTGAGGCTGCGATCTGAACCCCAAGTCAAACCGCTTTCGTCGGATCGCCGCCCGGAGCAAGCTCGCTCCCACAAGGGAATCCTTGACCTGTGGGAGCGAGCCTGCTCGCGTTGGGGCCGGTGGTGCCAGACCCTAAGCTCGTTGACGCCGTCCTTGGGCTTAGCTCAGCGCACCAGATGCAAGAACTGCATGTGCCGCTCGTACTGATCGAGGATGTCGTTGATGACCTGCTCCTTGGAGTAGCCCACCAGATCGTAATCCTGGCTGCCTTCGCTCAGGTGCACCTCGGCTCGGTAGTAACGCCGGTTGTTGATTTGCTTGGAGCCCATGCCGCCCCGGGCGAAGGACGGCGTGAAGTAGCCGCGCATCTGCACCTGGTAGATGAACGGATGCTGCTCGCCGTGGCCGATCTCCAGGCTGACGCTGTCGTTGGCCGGGTCTGGCTGGGTCATCACCGCCAGGCCTTTTTCAGCGAACACCGCTTTCACTTCTTCAATGGCAGGGCGCACCGTGGTGTCCAGGAAACGGTACACCTCGTCCCGGGAAGGGAAATGCACCGCCTGGCTCAGACGCTGGCGCCAGCCGCCCGTGCCCCGGCGAGATCCCGCCACCGGCGCGAGGGAATGCAATTGCGCAATCTGCTTCTGGGATTCGAGATAGAACGCCTTGTGCAGCCCCCACATCATCAGCAAAAGAATCATGGAGAACGGCAACGACGTCAGCACCACCGCTGACTTAAGCGCATCAATGCTGCCGGAAAACAGCAAGGCACTGGTCACCAGAGCGGTCATCGCCCCCCAGAACACACGCAGCCATTTCGGCCCGTCTTCATCGGGGCTGCCACCCTTGGCAGACAATGTCGAAAGCACCACGGTGCCTGAATCGGCGGACGTGACAAAAAACACGAAGCTGATAAACACCGTGACCGCGATCACCGTCTTGCTCCACGGATAGGTTTCCAGCAGCAGGTAAAGGCTCATCGACGGGTTTTCCAGGGCGGACATGCCCAAGGCGCTCATGCCGTGGTTCAGTACTTGGTCGAGGGCACTGTTGCCGAAGATCGACATCCACGCCAGGGTGAAACCCAGTGGAATCAAAAGCACGCCAAACACGAATTCGCGGATCGTACGGCCACGGGAAATCCGTGCGATAAACAGCCCCACGAACGGCGACCAGGCGATCCACCACGCCCAGTAGAAAACGGTCCAGCCGCCCAGCCAGTCACTGGGCTTGTTGTAGGCGTACAGGTCGAAACTTTTCATCGGCAGCGCGCCGAGGTAGTCCCCCAAATTCTGAATCAGCGTGTTGAGCAGGTGCTGCGTCGGCCCGGCAAACAGCACGAACAGCAACAGCGCGCAGGCCAGCAGCATGTTGATGTCGGACATGACCCGCACACCTTTATCGACACCCGCCACGGCGACGATGATCGCCGCCCCCATCATCAGTACGATCAGGCCAACCTGGACCCACTGCGTGTGAGCGACGCCGAACAGGTAATCCAACCCGGAATTGAGGTGCAGCACTCCAAACCCCATGTCCGCGCCCAGGCCGAACACGGTCGCGATGATGCCGAAGCCGTCCACTGCATAACCGATCGGGCCATTGATGCGCTTGCCGATCAGCGGGTACAACGCCGACCGCAAGGCCAACGGCAAATTGTGCCGGTAGGCGAAGTACGCCAGGGCCATGCCGACGAATGCAAAGACGCCCCAGCCGTGCAAGCCCCAGTGCAGGAAAAGGATCTGCATGGCCTGGCGCGCCGCATCGGCGGTGCCGGCCTCCCCTTGGGGGGGCTGGACCAGATGGGTCAGCGGCTCCGAAACGCAAAAGAAGAACAACGTGATGCTGATCCCGGCGGCGAACAACATGCCGGCCCAGGACAGGTAACTGAACTCGGGTTCGTCGTGGTCGGCTCCGAGCTTGATCTTGCCGTAGCCGGACAATGCAGTGACTACCACGAAAATCAGATACAGGGTCATCGCCAGCAAGTAATACCAACCGACCGTGTTGGCCGCCCAGTTCTGGGCCGCCAGAAGCCACGCGCCGGCCTGCTTGGGCAGCGTGATGACAACCAGGCCGAACAGCAGGATGAAGGTCGCCGAGAAATAAAACACTGGCGGATTCATGCGGACCAGGCCGCTGGATGGGAGGGACGAAGTGCTCATCGACAGAGCACCTCGCGAAGCGAAGCAGTGATGTGTACAAACGGACTCGGCAAAGGCAAGCCTCCTGTTGTGAGCGGGCAGCAAACCAATGGTTTAACTTGAATGAACGTTCAAGTTAAACATGAATAGGGAACTAGAGACTAATCGCCGGGCTAAATGGCACGTTTCATACACTAGCCTATGGCTGGGTATGACGTTGCCTGGCGCGCATTCGTTCAGTGTTGCCTCGAACCCTGTGGAAGCTTACAAACCCTTCTTCATATCCATTCACGCCGGGCCGAAGATTGCTGGTTGCCGCCCGAATATCCACATGCCTATAGTCCGACATCGCCTACAACCAGTACGGACTCATGATCAAAGAACAGCTGTCCCGCTTTCATCGTCTCGACCTGCTCGGTCATCCGACACCGCTGGAAAAACTTGAACGCCTCTCCCAATGGCTCGGCCGCGAGGTCTACATCAAGCACGACGACCTGACGGCCTTGGCACTGGGCGGCAACAAGCTGCGCAAGCTTGAATACCTGGGCGCCGACGCGTTGGCCCAAGGTGCCGACACCCTCATCACCGCTGGCGCGATCCAGTCCAACCATGTCCGCCAGACGGCTGCCTTGGCCGCCAGGCTGGGCCTGGGTTGCGTGGCGCTGCTGGAAAACCCCATCGGCACCGACGACAGCAATTACCTGGGTAACGGCAATCGACTGCTGCTTGACCTGTTCGACGCGAAAGTCGAATTGGTGGATAACCTGGATAACGCCGACGAACAATTGCAGGCCCTCGCTGGCCGCCTGCGCAGCAACGGGAAGAAACCCTACCTGGTGCCGATTGGCGGTTCGAACGCCCTCGGCGCACTGGGATATGTCCGTGCTGGGCTGGAGCTGGCCGAACAGATCAAGGACACCGGTATCGATTTCGCCGCCGTCGTGCTGGCCTCGGGCAGTGCCGGAACCCACAGCGGCCTGGCGCTGGCCTTGAGCGAAAGCCTGCCCGCGCTTCCGGTCATTGGCGTGACGGTTTCCCGTAGCGAAGAAGATCAATTCCCCAAGGTCCAGGGCCTGGCCGAACGCACGGCGCAGCTGTTGGATGTCGCCGTCCCGCAAGCCTTCAAAGTGAACCTGTGGGATGAATACTTTGCTCCCCGCTACGGCGAACCCAGCGCCGGCACGCTGGCGGCGGTCAAGCTACTGGCGAGCCAGGAAGGGCTTTTGCTCGACCCGGTCTACACCGGCAAGGCCATGGCGGGCCTGCTCGACGGCATTGGTCGCGACCGCTTCGACGAGGGCCCGATCATCTTCCTTCACACCGGTGGTGCGCCGGCATTGTTTGCCTACAACGCGGCGTTTTGAGGTCAAGAGAACGATCCATGTGGTTATATAGGGAGGATTTAATATTATTTTCCAACCTATAAAAGCCACCCTATAGTCTCGCCGCAGGCGCATTTGCCGCGAGACGTCTTGGCTGCTTTAAGGCAGGATGTGGCAATCTTTTCGGAGCGCGGCGACGCCTTTCCATCCAAACGATGTCTTCTAAGAAAACACAGGGGCTTGTCATGAATTTTTCCGCATTACGTCGCAACCTGCTGGTGGGTTCGCTGGGCCTGGTACTGGGCGCCGGCCTGCTGGGGCAAGCGGTTGCCGGTGAGCAACTGCAAAACATCAAGGACGCTGGTGAAATCAAGATCGGCCTGGAAGGCACGTACCCACCGTTCAGCTTCGTTGACGCCGACGGCAAGCTGACCGGTTTCGAAGTGGAATTTTCCGAAGCCCTGGCCAAGGAGCTGGGTGTGAAGGTCAAGCTGCAGACTACCCCATGGGCAGGCATCCTCGCGGCACTGGAATCCAAGCGCCTGGACGCTGTGGTCAATCAGGTGACCATTTCTGAAGAACGCAAGAAGAAATACGACTTCTCGGAGCCGTACACTGTTTCCGGCATTCAAGCGCTGGTCCTGACCAAGAAAGCCGACGAGCTGAACATCAAGAAAGCCGCTGACCTGGGCGGTAAAAAAGTCGGCGTTGGCTTGGGCACCAACTACGAACAGTGGGTCAAGGCCAACGTGCCTACCGCCGATGTACGCACTTACGAAGATGACCCGAGCAAGTTCCAGGACCTGCGCGTTGGCCGCATCGACGCCATCCTGATCGACCGCCTCGCCGCGCTGGAATACGCCAAGAAAGCCAAGGACACGACCGCCGCCGGCGAAGCCTTCTCTCGCCAGGAGGCCGGTATCGCCCTGCGCAAAGGGGAGCCTGAGTTGTTGGCCGCCGTGAACAAAGCCATAGAAAAACTGCGCGCCGACGGCACGCTGAAAAAACTGTCGGAAAAATATTTCAACGCTGACGTCACCCAATAATGGAAGCAGCTCTTCAACTCGCGTTGGACTCCGCGCCCTTCCTGCTCAAGGGCGCGTATTACACCGTCATCCTCAGCCTGGGCGGGATGTTCTTCGGCTTGTTGCTGGGGTTCGGCCTGGCGCTGATGCGCCTGTCTCGTCTCAAGGTGGTCAACTGGATAGCCCGCGCCTACGTGTCGTTCTTTCGCGGCACGCCGTTGCTCGTGCAGTTATTCCTGATCTACTACGGGTTGCCGCAGCTGGGGGTCGAGCTGGACCCGCTTCCAGCGGCGCTGATCGGTTTCTCGCTGAACATGGCGGCCTATGCCTGTGAGATCCTGCGGGCCGCCATCAGCTCCATCGAGCGCGGCCAGTGGGAAGCGGCGGCGAGCATCGGGATGACCCGTGCCCAGACTCTGCGTCGGGCCATTTTGCCGCAAGCCGCGCGTACGGCCCTGCCACCGCTGGGCAACAGCTTCATCTCCCTGGTCAAGGACACCGCGCTGGCGGCGACTATCCAGGTGCCGGAGCTGTTCCGTCAGGCGCAATTGATCACCGCCCGCACCTTCGAAATCTTCACCATGTATCTTGCCGCCGCGCTGATCTACTGGGTTCTCGCCACCGTGCTTTCGCACTTGCAGAACGTATTGGAAGCTCGGGTCAATCGGCACGACCAGGAGTCCTGACCCATGATTGTCGTGGAAAAACTGACAAAGCAGTTCAAGGGTCAGGTGGTGCTCAACGGCATCGACTTGAAGATCGAAGAAGGCGAAGTGGTTGCGATCATCGGCCCCAGCGGTTCGGGCAAGACGACCTTCCTGCGCTGCCTGAATTTCCTCGAAGAGCCCAGCAGCGGTCGGATCAAGGTAGGCGACATCGAGATCGATGGCAGTCGCCCTTTGAACCAGCAGCAGGGCCTGGTGCGTCGTTTGCGCCAGCAGGTCGGTTTCGTGTTTCAGAACTTCAATCTGTTCCCCCACCGCACCGCGCTGGAGAACGTCACCGAAGGCCCGATCGTGGTGAAAAAGACGCCCCGTGCCGACGCCGAAGCGCTGGGTCGCAAACTGTTGGCGAAAGTCGGCTTGGCCGGCAAGGAAAACGCCTATCCAAGGCGCCTGTCCGGTGGCCAGCAACAGCGCGTGGCAATCGCCCGGGCGCTGGCGATGGAACCGGCGGTGATCCTCTTCGACGAGCCCACCTCGGCCCTCGACCCGGAACTGGTGGGTGAAGTATTGGCAACCATTCGTGGCTTGGCCGAAGAAAAACGCACCATGGTCATCGTGACCCACGAGATGGGCTTCGCCCGGGATGTGGCAAACCGCGTGGTGTTCTTCGACAAAGGCGTGATCGTTGAACAAGGCGAAGCCAAGGCATTGTTTGAAGCACCGAAAGAAGAGCGTACCCGACAGTTCCTCAGCAAGTTCCTCTCAGCCGGACACGGCACGCACTAAAGCAGCACAATGTCGTTACTTCCAAGGATGGAAGTAAGACAACTTGCAACATCCCACATTCAAAGCAAAACGTGAACTTCCCGCCTTTACTTATCCAGCCAAGTTAGAAAGTTATTCAGTCGCGCCTCGACTGAGATCAGCCTATCCGCACTCTGCAAAGCCTCGAACCCCAACGCCCGAGGAAAAGTACGACCAGAACAACGTATTCTTAACAGCAATGCGTAGGACATTTCTGAAGCCTGACATTATCAACTTTTGCGCAAGCGCTTCTATTGACACTGAAACTCTCCAACCTTTATCTAGACGCAAACAGGCGAAGCGCTTTACTTATCTTCAATAAAAATCAACGAGCATCCTAAAACCAAGTAACGCGGCAATTATTCACGTCTTCGATATTTCCGGAACGTAGTGCGTTTAGACATCAAGGAGAACACCCATGACATGTACGTCGCATACCCCTGAGTTGCCCGCGCCCACCTTGGCCAGCAGCGGCATCAATATCACCAGCGCCGCGCACCTGGAGGTCGTTGTAGCGCCCTACCCCGGCATGGATCCGGGGGATCTGGTCGAATTATTCTGGGACAACTGCTACGTCGGCTCCCGCCTGCTTACAGAATCGGACCTGCGCGCAAGCATTTGCCTGCGGGTACCGGAGAGTTTCATTGTCAACGGGACCTCCCGCGTCCACTACCGCGTCATGCAAATCGGACGCGGGCCGGCGCTGTCCGCGGCGCGACAGGTTCAGGTCAAGCTGGACTGCCCCGGTGGCCAACCGTCGGCCTTGACCGGTGATGAAAACCAGAGCCTGGCGCCGGTGCGGATCCCGGAAACCATCCGCCGCCAAGGCGTGAACCCGAACCAGATCAGACGTGGCGTGCCGGTGACGATCGAGCCCTACCTGAACATGGCCGCCGACGATGCGATTACCGTGCGTTGGGGCGACGTGCGCATGGACCTGCCAAGGATCAAGCCTTGTGAAGTAGGCCAACCGGTCCACGTCTGGGTTCCGCCGGAAGTCATCATGGAAGCGGGCGAGGACCTGCGTCTGGAAGTGACCTATTGCATCATCGACCGGGTGGGCAACAATTCCCGCTGGGCTCCGCCGCGTACGTTGAAGATCGGTTGCGCCAACCCGTATATGAAGAATCCGCCGACAGACCTGCTCGTGGCCGCTGAACCGCGACGCCGGGCGCCGTGACGTTTCTCTTCCGTAGTCGTATCTGGGCAGGCCACGCCGGTATCACATCCAGCCTATGGTTATTCCTAAAAGTTAGTTCAAAAATAATATCTGCGCGTTTAGGGTATATAAACCGGACCACCGGACATTCTTGATTTTGGTCGCCGCTTCATCGCGGCGTTTTCTTGAGATGTGAGGTGGGTATGGTACGGAACACAATCACCCCAATGCAGGGCGCCAAGGCACTGCGTGCAGCCACGGAGTGGCTGTGATGTCCGATCTGGCCCAGGCAAAGGTCCAGAGCGACCTGGACATCGCCCCATCATTGCTGCCGGCGCAGGTGCTGCGCACCGATGCCGAAGCAATCAAAGCTGCCCATGAACTGGCGCAATTGGCGCGCCAGCAAGCTGCGCGTCGCGACCAGCAACGCAAGCTGCCCTGGTCGGAAATTGAGCAATTCACCCGCAGCGGGCTCGGCAGCATTGCCGTGCCCCGCGATTACGGTGGCCCGCAAGTCTCCTGCGTCACGATCGCCGAGGTGTTTGCGATCATTTGCGCTGCCGATCCGGCCCTTGGTCAGATTCCCCAGAACCAGTTCGGCGTGCTCCAGCTGATTCTTGCCACGGGCACCGAGCGGCAGAAGAGATTGCTTCTCCAAAGCGTGCTGGAGGGCTGGCGCATCGGCAATGCCGGACCGGAGCGCGGCACCCGCAACACCTTGGAACTCAAGGCACGGATCACGGCCGACGGTGACGGCTATGTCATCAACGGGCAGAAGTTCTATTCCACCGGTGCGCTGTTCGCCCATTGGGTCGCCGTCAAGGCCTTGAACGAGGGGGGTCGCCAGGTATTGGCCTTCGTGCGACGCGGCACACCGGGCCTGCGGATCGTTGATGACTGGTCGGGCTTCGGCCAGCGCACCACGGCCAGTGGCACGGTGCTGCTGAACGATGTGCGGGTCGACGCCGAGCTGGTACTGGACAACTGGCGCATCAACGACACGCCCAACGTGCAAGGAGCATTTTCGCAACTGATCCAGGCCGCTATTGACCTGGGCATCGCCCGCGGCGCCATCGACGATGCCATCGACTTCGTGCGCAAACGCTCGCGCCCCTGGATCGACGCCAACGTCGAGCGGGCCAGTGACGATCTGTATGTCATCGCCGATGTCGGCAAGCTGAAGATCGAACTGCACGCCGCCGAGGCTTTGCTGCGCAAGGCCGGGCAGGTGCTTGACCAGGTCAATGCCGCGCCGATCACCGAACAGTCCGCCGCCCGCGCCTCGATAGCCGTCGCCGAAGCCAAGGTCCTGACCACCGAAATCGCCCTGCACGCCAGCGAGAAACTGTTCGAGCTGGCCGGCAGCCGCGCCACCCTCGCTGAATTCAACCTTGATCGCCACTGGCGCAACGCACGGGTCCACACCCTGCACGACCCCGTGCGCTGGAAATACCACGCGGTCGGCGATTACCGCCTGAACGGCACCTTGCCGGCCCGGCACTCCTGGATTTGACGACCCCGACTCTGGAGCAGCACATGACGTTTTCCCCACACGTCGCGGTGATCACCAGCGATGAACAAGCCTTGATTGTCGCCAGCGACCTGGCTGATGACTTCAAACGCGACAGTGCCCTGCGCGACCGCGAACGGCGTCTGCCTCTTGCGGAGCTGGAAGCGTTCACTCGCGCGGGCCTTTGGGGCATCAGCGTGCCCAAGGCCTACGGCGGTGCGGGCGTATCCAACGTCACGCTGGCCAAGGTCATCGCGCTGATCGCACAGGCCGATGGTTCGCTCGGCCAGATTCCGCAAAATCATTTCTATGCATTGGAAGTGCTGCGGGTTAACGGCAGCGAGGCCCAGAAGCAACGGCTGTACGCCGAGGTGCTGGCCGGCAAGCGGTTCGGCAATGCCCTGGCGGAACTCGGGACGAGGACGGCCCATGACCGCATCACCCAACTGCGTCGCGACGGCGAGGCCTATCGCATCAACGGCCGCAAGTTCTACGCCACCGGGGCGATCTATGCCCAGCGCATCCCCACCTCGGTGGTGGATGAAAACGGCGTGCAGCAATTGGCGTTCGTCCCGCGCAGCAGCAAGGGCCTGACAGTGATCGACGACTGGAGCGGTTTCGGCCAGCGCACCACCGGCAGCGGCTCGGTGGTGTTCGAGGATGTCCTTGTCAGTGCCGAAGACATCGTGCCCTTCCAGAGCGCCTTCGAACGCCCAACGCCGGTAGGCCCGTTGGCGCAGATCCTCCACGCCGCCATCGACGCCGGCATCGCCCGCGCCGCCTATGAAGACGCCCTGCATTTTGTCCGCAGCAAAACCCGTCCGTGGATCGACGCCACCAGCGACGTCGCCACCCAGGACCCGCACACTCTTAAAAGCTTTGGCCACCTGAGCATTCGCCTGCATGCCGCCGAAGCCTTGCTGGAACGCGCCGGTGAACTTCTTGACCGCGCCCAGGCCGACACGAACGCAGAAACGGTGGCGGCGGCCTCGATCGCCGTGGCCGAAGCCCGGGCCCTCAGCACTGAAATTTCCCTCGCCGCCGGCAGCACGCTGTTCGAACTGGCCG
Organism: Pseudomonas algeriensis; assembly: GCF_048847255.1. Taxonomy (NCBI): domain Bacteria; kingdom Pseudomonadati; phylum Pseudomonadota; class Gammaproteobacteria; order Pseudomonadales; family Pseudomonadaceae; genus Pseudomonas; species Pseudomonas algeriensis. The sequence continues at coordinate 158,832 of NZ_JBKKRK010000010.1, forward strand.
GCAGCCAGGCGACCCTGGCCGAACATGGCCTCGACCGCCACTGGCGCAACGCCCGAGTGCACACCCTGCACGACCCGGTGCGCTGGAAATATCACGCGGTCGGCAACTTCTACCTCAACGATGAAAAACCGCCGCTGCGGGGGACGATCTGATGGCGGCCGGCAAGAAAAAAATCCTCCTCAACGCGTTCAACATGAACTGCATCGGGCACATCAACCACGGTCTGTGGACCCATCCAGAGGACACTTCGACCCAGTTCAACACCATTGAATACTGGACCGGGCTGGCCCAGTTGCTGGAGCGAGGTTTGTTCGACGGGTTGTTCATTGCCGATATCGTCGGGGTCTATGACGTTTACCAGCAGTCCGTGGACGTCACGCTGAAAGAATCGATTCAACTGCCGGTCAACGACCCGTTGCTGCTGGTATCGGCAATGGCCGCAGTGACGAAGAACCTCGGCTTTGGCCTCACCGCCAACTTGACCTACGAACCGCCGTACCTGTTCGCCCGGCGCATGAGCACGCTGGACCACCTGAGCCGCGGACGGGTTGGCTGGAACATCGTCACCGGCTACCTGGACAGCGCCGCCAAGGCCATGGGCCTTACCGCGCAGGTCGAGCATGACCGGCGCTACGACCAGGCCGACGAGTACCTGCAAGTGCTCTACAAGCTATGGGAAGGCAGTTGGGAAGACGACGCGGTCATCAACGATCGCGAGCAGCGGATTTATGCCCGGCCAGAGAAAGTGCACAAGGTCCAGCATCAGGGGGAGTTCTATCAGATCGAGGGTTATCACCTCTGCGAGCCCTCGCCACAGCGCACGCCGGTACTGTTCCAGGCGGGCAGCTCCGAGCGGGGCCTGCAGTTCGCTGGGCGCCATGCGGAGTGCGTGTTCATCAGTGGCCAGAACAAACCGGCGACCAAGGTCCAGGTGGACAAGGTCCGCGCCAGCGCCCTCGCGGCTGGGCGCCATGCCGAAGACATCAAAGTGTTCATGGGCCTGAACGTGATCGTCGCCGAAACCGAAGCGGCGGCCTGGACCAAGCATGCCGAGTACCTGGGCTACGCCAGCGCCGAGGCCGGAGTGGCGCATTTCTCCGCCTCGACGGGCATTGATTTTGCCGAGTACGAACTGGACGAACCGATCCAGTACGTGAAGAGCAACGCCATCCAGTCCGCCACCAAGACCCTGCAAAACAACGACTGGACCCGACGCAGATTGCTGGAGCAACACGCCTTGGGCGGTCGCTACATCACGGTGGTCGGCTCGCCCGAACAGGTCGCCGATGAGCTGGAATCCTGGATCGCCGAAACCGGCCTCGACGGCTTCAACCTGACCCGCATCGTCACGCCGCAAAGTTACCTGGACTTCATCGACCTGGTGATTCCCGAGCTGCAGCGACGCGGGTCGTACAAGACCGAATACGACGATGGCACGTTGCGGGAAAAGCTGTTTCACGGGGGGGCTCATTTGCCCGAACAACATACCGGCTCAACCTACCGCCACAAAGGCGCATCACTCAATTAATCGATGACTGGAATATCCGACATGACCAAGCACTTCCTCACTCTGCCAGTCAGAACCCTGGCCCTGGCTTTCGGCCTGTTCAGCTCGGCATTGTTCGCCGCCGACGCCCCGTTGAAAATCGGCACCACCGCTGCGTTCGCCATTCCCTTGGAGGCCGCCGTCGAAGAGGCCGGCAAACAAGGCCTGAAAGTCGAACTGGTGGAATTCAGCGACTGGATTGCGCCTAACGTCAGCCTCGCTTCGGGCGACATCGACGTGAATTATTTCCAGCACATACCGTTCCTGGAGAACGCCAAGGCCGCCGCCGGTTTCGACCTGGTGCCGTTCGCACCGGGAATCATCAACAACGTCGGCCTCTATTCGAAGAAGTACAAAAGCTTCGACGAGTTGCCCGAAGGCGCCAGCGTGGCCATTGCCAACGATCCGATCAACAGCGGACGCGGTTTGCAATTGCTGGCCAAGGCCGGGCTGATCCAGCTCAAGCCGGGCGTCGGCTACAAGGCCACCGAAGACGACATCATCGCCAACCCAAAGAAGCTCAAGATCCTGCAAGTCGAAGCCGTGCAGTTGGTGCGTGCCTATGAAGACGCGGATCTGGTACAAGGTTATCCAGCCTACATTCGCCTCGCGAACACCTTCGACGCGACGTCTGCCTTGCTCTTCGACGGCCTCGACCACAAGGAATATGTCATCCAGTTCGTGATCCAGCCCAAGAGCGAGAACGATCCAAGGCTGATCAAGTTCGTCGACATCTACCAGCACTCGCCTGCCGTTCGCGCGGCCCTGGACAAGGCCCACGGCAAGCTCTACCAAGCCGGCTGGGAAGGCTGATCATGAGTGCCGTCAACGCTCGACTCCGCCATGAAGCCCCCGCGCCCCACATCGCCGACCAGGCCGAGCTGCATCCAGAACTGAACCATGCCCATGTGCGCTTCATCGGCCTCGGCAAAACCTACCCTGGCACCCAGGGCCCGGTGGCCGCGCTGCAAGGCATCGACCTGGCGATCCAGCGCGGCGAGGTCTTTGGCATCATCGGCCGCAGTGGCGCGGGCAAGTCCTCGCTGATCCGCACCATCAACCGCCTCGAACAACCCACCAGCGGACGGGTGCTGATCGATCAGGTGGACATCGGCGAGTTCGATGAAGATCGTCTCGTGGAGCTGCGCCGGCGCATCGGCATGATCTTCCAGCACTTCAACCTGATGTCGGCCAAGACGGTGTGGCAGAACGTCGAGCTGCCGCTCAAGGTTGCCGGCGTGCCCAAGGAACAACGTCTGCACAAGGTTCGCGAATTGTTGGAACTGGTCGGCCTGCAAGGTAAGCACGGCGCCTATCCGGCGCAGCTCTCGGGCGGTCAGAAGCAGCGTGTCGGGATTGCCCGGGCGCTGGTCCATGACCCGCAGATCCTGTTGTGCGACGAGGCCACCTCGGCGCTCGATCCGGAAACGACTCAATCGATCCTCGGTTTGCTGCGTGAGATCAACCAGCGGCTGGGCCTGACCATCGTGCTGATCACCCATGAAATGGCGGTCATCCGCGAAGTCTGCGAGCGGGTGGTGGTGCTCGAACAAGGACGGATCGTCGAACAAGGGCCGGTCTGGGAAGTCTTCGGCGACCCGCAGCATGACGTCAGCCGCACGCTCCTGGCGCCGTTGCAGCACGCACTGCCCGACGAACTGCAAAGTCGCTTGCAACCCCACCCGACCTCCGCGGACGCAGCCACTGTACTGCGCCTGCAATTCACGGGGCACAGCGGCGACGAACCAGACCTCGCGGCCCTGTTCAGTGCCCTGGGCGGACGGGTACGGCTGCTGCACGGCGGCCTGGAAAGAATTCAAGGCCACGGGCTGGGGCAGTTGCTGCTGGCGGTGAGCGGGTCGTCATGGGGCGCTGATGAACTGCGTCAACGTGCGGGCAACTGGGCACAACGGGTGGAGGTGTTGGGTTATGTGGTTTGACCGATTGCTGCAGGGCTTCATCGACACGTTCCTCATGGTTGGCGTGTCGTCGCTGATCGCGTTGCTGGCGGGCATTCCGCTGGCGGTGATTCTGGTCACAAGCGGCAAGGGCGGCATCTATGAGGCGCCCGCCTTGAACAAGGCCCTGGGCGGGTTTGTGAATTTGTTCCGCTCGATCCCCTTCCTGATCCTCATGGTGGCGCTGATTCCGTTCACCCGATTGATTGTCGGCACCACCTATGGCGTATGGGCCGCGGTGGTGCCGCTGACGATTGCCGCCACGCCGTTTTTTGCGCGTATCGCCGAAGTCAGCTTGCGGGAAGTTGACCATGGCCTGATCGAAACGGCCCAGGCCATGGGTTGCCGGCGCTGGCACATCGTCTGGCATGTGCTGCTACCCGAAGCGCTGCCCGGCATCGTCGGCGGCTTTACCATCACCCTGGTGACCATGATCAACTCATCGGCCATGGCCGGGGCGATCGGCGCCGGAGGCCTGGGTGACATTGCCTACCGCTACGGTTACCAGCGTTTCGACAGCCAGATCATGCTCACGGTGATCGTGTTGCTGGTGGCATTGGTGGCGATGATTCAATTGGGCGGGGATCGGTTGGCGCGGCGGCTGAACAAGCGCTGAGAGGCGAAACATTGTGGGAGCGAGCTTGCGGTATAGTCGTCAAACACTCCCCATCCAAAGCCAGCGACCATGAAACACACCGCCGACGATCTGCAGTCCATCACCGCCACGACCCTTGGCCATTACAACGCCGTGGCGGAGAGTTTTCGCGAAGGCACCCGCGATCATGACGTCAGCCAGAACATCGACGCCCTGCTGCGACACATCCAAGGCCAGGCGCCGTTCCATATCCTCGATTTCGGCTGCGGCCCTGGGCGTGATCTTCGCACCTTCACGGCCATGGGCCATGTCGCGGTGGGCCTCGACGGTTCGAGCGAATTCGCGCGCATGGCCCGCCAGGACAGCGGATGCGAGGTGTGGCAACAGGATTTCCTGCAACTCGATCTGCCGGCGGAGCGTTTCGACGGGATCTTCGCCAACGCCGTCCTGTTCCACATCCCGGTGCAGGAGCTGCCGCGCGTGCTCAAGCAATTGCACGCCACGCTCAAGCCCGGCGGCGTGCTGTTCAGCTCAAACCCCCGGGGCGAAAACCAGGAAGGCTGGAACGGCCAACGCTTTGGCGCGTATCACGACCTTGCGGCCTGGCGCGTGTCGCTCACGCAGGCGGGTTTTGTGGAGCTGGAGCATTACTACCGGCCGGCGGGGCTGCCGCGAGAGCAGCAGCCTTGGTTGGCGAGCGTATGGCGTAGACCTTGAATCTCCACTGTGGCGAGGGGATTTATCCCCGCTGGGGGGCGAAGCGCCCCCAATAGCCGCTGCCTCGGTGTACCTAACTGATTGCATCGCTTGCATGGGGGGCGCTTCGCACCCCAACGGGATAAATCCCCTCGCCACAAAGAACAGCGCTTGAGTCCGATTCTTTATCGCCTGTCACTCTTGCTTGACCAACCACTTCTGCGACAACCGCTCCAGCCGTCCATCGTCCTTGATACGCGCCAAGGCATTGTCCAGGCTGGCCTTGAACGCCGGGTTGCCCTTCTGGAATGGAATGACCAGGTTCGGCGCCGGCCCCTTCTTTTCCTCGGGCTGGAAAGACTGCGCCAGGACCAGCGGACGTTGCGCCTCTTCCTTGCTCGCCAGCAATTGCGCATCCGGTTGGCTATAAGTAGCGCTGGTATCGAAACGTTCCGCCAGTTCCGGGGTCATTGCTATGTGGTTGATGGCGACGTCGTACTTGCCGCTTTCCACGCCGGACAACAGATCCGCCGCATCGGTGACGACAAAATCAGGGCGTACATCGAGCTCGCCCGCGAGCATTTCGCCCAGCTCTACTTCGAAACCGGTGAGCTTGCCGTCCTCCTTGAAATTGAACGGAGCGGTGTTGGCCTCGAGGGCGATTCGCAACTCGCCACGGTCGTTGACGTCGTCGATCAGTTCCGCATGGGCCAGAGGGCTCAACAGAGGTAGCAGGCAGATCAGGCCAGGCAGGAAACGCATGGTCACTCCTAGTATTTATACAAGCGACGCTCGTTTCAGGCTCGCTTTGCTATGGTTGTTGCAGGCTTCGACAACGATTAGTCATGAAGTTGTCATGACCCGACGGATTTATGGGAAAACTGGAGTAAAAAATGAAAAGTTTTATGTCACGTGCGGCGTTGGCCGGTTTGTTGCTCGGAACTTCGATGCTGGCGACAGCGGCAACCCCGGCGCCCAAAGGTGCAGAAGTATTCATCGTTTCTCCTGAAGACGGTGCCACCGTCAGCCAAGAGTTCAAGGTCAAGTTCGGCGTCAAGAACATTGCACTTGCCCCGGCGGGCGACGTGACCAAGAACACCGGCCATCACCACCTGCTGATCGATGTCGATGATCTGCCTGCCGAGGGCACGCCGATTCCGACCGACCCCCACCACATGCATTTTGGCAAGGCGCAAACCGAAGCCACGATCAAACTGGCGCCGGGCAAACACACCTTGCAATTGATCCTGGGCGACAGCGGCCATATGCCGTTCGACCCGTCGATCGTGTCCGAAAAGATCACGGTGAACGTCGAGTAACACAGCACTTAGAAGATAAATGCAGTATCCACTGTGGGAGCGAGCCTGCTCGCGAAGGCGGCATATCAGTCAACGTAAATGCGCCTGACAGACCGCTTTCGCGAGCAGGCTCGCTCCCACAGGGTTCCATTGTGTCGGACAGAAAAAACGGGAGCCCCTTCGGAGCTCCCGTTTTCATTGCAAGCCAGGCCCGCTTAGAACAGCACGCGGCAACGAATGGTGCCGTTGATGTGCTGCAACTTCTCTTGGGCCAGGTCCGAGTATTCGGCATCGACGTCGATCACGACGTAGCCGACTTTCTCGTTGGTCTGCAGGAACTGACCGGAAATGTTGATGCCGTTTTCCGCGAAGACTTTGTTGATCTCGCTCATCACACCCGGAATGTTTTCGTGGATGTGCAGCAGGCGGTGCTTGCCAGGGTGGGCCGGCAGAGCCACTTCCGGGAAGTTCACCGACGATACCGAGGTACCGTTGTCGCTGTACTTGACCAGTTTTTCAGCCACTTCCAGACCGATGTTGGCCTGGGCTTCAGCGGTGGAACCGCCGATGTGCGGGGTCAGGATCACGTTGTCCAGGCCACGCAGCGGGCTTTCGAAGATGTCGTCGTTGGAGCGAGGCTCCACCGGGAACACATCGATCGCCGCGCCGATCAGGTGCTTGTCCTTGATCGCTTCGGCCAGTGCGTCGAGCTTGACCACGGTGCCGCGAGCGGCGTTGATCAGGATCCCGCCTTTCTTGATGGCGCGGATTTCCTTTTCACCAATCATCCACTGGGTGGCCGGGGTTTCCGGCACGTGCAAGGTGACGATGTCGGACATGCCCAGCAATTCGTGCAAGTCGTTGACCTGGGTCGCGTTGCCCAACGGCAGCTTGGTCACGGTGTCGTAGAAAAACACCTGCATGCCAAGGCCTTCAGCCAGTACCGACAATTGAGTACCGATCGAGCCGTAGCCGACGATACCCAGCTTCTTGCCGCGGATCTCGAAGGAATTGGCCGCGCTCTTGATCCAGCCGCCACGGTGGCAGGAAGCGTTCTTCTCGGGGATGCCGCGCAACAGCAGGATCGCCTCGGCCAGCACCAGTTCGGCAACGGAACGGGTGTTGGAATACGGCGCATTGAACACCGCGATACCGCGTTCGCGAGCCGCGTTGAGGTCCACCTGGTTGGTGCCGATGCAGAAGCAGCCGACCGCCACCAGTTTCTTGGCGTGGTCGAAGATCTCTTCAGTCAGTTGCGTACGGGAGCGAATACCGATGAAGTGAGCATCGGCGATCTTTTCCTTGAGCTGGGCTTCCGGCAGAGAACTGGTGATGTACTCGATGCTGGTGTAGCCCGCCGACTTGAGGACGTCGACAGCCGATTGGTGGACGCCTTCGAGAAGAAGGAACTTGATCTTGCTCTTATCGAGAGAAGTCTTGCTCATCTGCGTAAACCTGTGTCCCGGAGAAAAATGGCAGGGAATCGGACAGCGCATGCTGGCCCGACCGGCGTGACAGCCGTCGCCGCAGAACAGCCGTTGGGCACTACGCTGCGGGGTCGGTATGCTAGCATATGCCCCCCGCAAACACCCATTCCTGCGACGTGAAGCGTTCTCAGGATGACCATGAATTGTTCGAGAGTTCTGTCGATGACCAATCCTGCCGTGATAGATGAGCTGAAGACCCTGATTGAGCCTGGCAAAGTTTTGACCGATGCCGACTCCCTGAATGCTTACGGCAAGGATTGGACCAAGCATTACGCGCCCGCACCGACCGCCATTGTGTTTCCAAAGACCACCGAACAAGTCCAGGCCATTGTGCGCTGGGCCAACGCGCACAAGGTCGCGCTGGTGCCATCGGGCGGGCGTACCGGCCTCTCCGCCGCCGCCGTCGCGGCGAATGGCGAGGTGGTCGTGTCATTCGACTACATGAACCAGATCCTCGATGTGAACCTGACCGACCGCACCGCCGTATGCCAGCCGGGCGTGGTCACCGAACAGTTGCAGAACAAGGCTGAAGAACATGGGCTCTACTATCCGGTGGACTTCGCTTCGGCAGGTTCGAGCCAGATTGGCGGCAATATCGGCACCAATGCCGGCGGGATCAAGGTCATTCGCTACGGCATGACCCGCAACTGGGTCGCGGGCATGAAGGTCGTGACGGGCAAGGGCGACGTGCTGGAACTGAACAAGGACCTGATCAAGAACGCCACCGGCTATGACTTGCGGCAACTGTTCATCGGCGCCGAGGGCACCCTTGGTTTCGTGGTCGAAGCCACCATGCGCCTGGACCGCGCGCCGAAAAACCTCACTGCCATGGTGCTCGGCACGCCGGACTTCGACTCGATCATGCCGGTACTGCACGCATTCCAGGGCAAGCTGGACCTGACCGCCTTTGAATTTTTCTCCGACAAGGCCCTGGCCAAGGTCCTCGACCGCGGCGACGTCCCGGCCCCGTTCGAAACCGGCTGCCCGTTCTACGCCCTGTTGGAATTCGAAGCCACCACCGAAGAAGTCGCCAACCACGCCCTGGAGACTTTCGAGCACTGCGTCGAACAAGGCTGGGTACTGGACGGCGTAATGAGCCAGAGCGAAACCCAGCTGCAAAACCTTTGGAAGCTGCGCGAGTACATCTCCGAGACCATTTCCCACTGGACGCCGTACAAGAACGATATTTCGGTAACCGTCTCCAAAGTCCCGGGCTTCTTGCGCGAGATCGACGCGATTGTCGGCGAACACTACCCAGACTTCGAAATAGTCTGGTTCGGCCACATCGGCGACGGCAACCTGCACCTGAACATCCTCAAGCCGGAAAACCTGAGCAAGGATGAGTTCTTCGCTAAATGCGCGACGGTGAACAAATGGGTCTTTGAAACCGTCGAGAAGTACAACGGTTCAATCTCCGCCGAACACGGCGTGGGCATGACCAAGCGCGACTACCTCACGTACAGTCGCTCTGCGGTTGAAATCGAATACATGAAAGCCGTGAAGTCGGTGTTCGACCCGAACGGCATCATGAACCCGGGCAAGATTTTCGCGGTTTGATCTATAACAACACTTGATGAAATCTCAAGGCAGGAGTCGGTAATGAGCTATCAGCACCAGTATGTCGACGGTACGCGTATTCATTTCCCGGTGGGCAAAGTAGTGTGCATCGGCCGCAACTATGCCGAACACGCCAAGGAATTGGATAACCCGGTGCCCACCGAACCGCTACTGTTCATCAAGCCAGGCAGTTGCGTGGTGCCGTTGGAAGGCGGCTTCAGCATTCCCGCCGACCGCGGCTCGGTGCACTACGAAGCGGAAATCGCCGTGCTGATCGGCAAGCCACTGTCCACCAAGCCCAGCGTTGAAGAAGTACTGGACGCCATTTCCGGCTTCGCCCCGGCTCTGGACCTGACCCTGCGGGACAAGCAGGCCGAACTCAAGGCCAAGGGGTTGCCATGGGAAGTCGCCAAGTCCTTCGACGGCGCGGCAGTGATCGCTCCCTTTGTCTCGAACGCCACGTTTGCCGACCTGACCGATATTCCCGTTCGCCTGACCATCAACGGCGAAGTCCGCCAGGACGGCAACAGCAGCCTGATGCTCAACCCCATCGTGCCGATGATCCAGTACATGGCCGGCTGCTTCTCGCTTCAGGCCGGAGACGTCATTCTCACGGGCACCCCGGCGGGCGTCGGGCCGCTGAACATTGGCGATGAACTGGTGCTGGAACTGCCTGGGGCGAGCCGCTTCGAAAGCAGCGTTCGCTAACGGCCACGCCTCCAATTTCCTGTGGGAGCATGCTTGCTCGCGATGAGGTCATCACATCCAACAGTTAGGTTGGCTGACCGTCCGCTATCGCGAGCAAGCTCGCTCCCACAGGGTTCTTGAGCAGCCTTGTCCAGCATTTACCGTTTTTTTCACATGCCATCCGGATAATTCCGGGGATTGCGGCATCTGAGCCTGCCGATCCCTCGCGCGAATTCCTGGAACGCATCCCCGATGGCCAAGACCCAAACCCTGCCCACCTCCGTCCGCCGTGCTCGCTTCGGCTTGCCCTGGTATGCCTGGCTGCTGCTGGCCGCAATCGCTGCCTATGGCCTGGCGTTCGCGATGCATTGGGATGACCGGGGCCGGCTCTGGGTATCGGAACGCTTCGAAAGCCCGGCCCAACGCCAGGAAAGCATCTGGTTGCCCGACTATCGCGCCGTGATCGACGCCAAGCCCCTGCCTGGCATGGAAAAGGACGAGGCTTCCGACGTCACCTACAACCCGCAGACCAAGACGCTGTTCGCGGTCATGGGCAAGAATCCGTTCCTGGCGGAGCTGACCCTGCAAGGCGACGTGCTGCGCAAGATGCCATTGGTGGGCTGGAGCAATCCCGAAGGCGTGACCTATATGGAAAATGGCCTGCTGGCCATTACCGATGAGCGAAACCACACCCTGTCGATCGTCCAGGTCGATGCCAATACCCAAACGCTGAACAGCAAGGACTTTCCCCAATACGACCTTGGCGCGTCACAGAACCAGAACAAAGGATTCGAGGCGATCGTCTGGGATCCGCGCAATCAACAACTGGTGCTGGGCGAAGAGCGCCCGCCAGCCTTGTTCACCTGGAAAAGTGACGGCAGCCAATTGCTCAAGGGCGACAAGCAGATCCATGTCAGCGATGAACTGGACCTGCGCAACCTGTCCGCCCTGGCGATCGATCCCCGTACGGGACATATGCTGTTGCTGTCAGCCGACTCCCATCTATTGCTAGAACTGGATGCAGAAGGCGAACAGGTCAGCTTCATGACGCTGTTGGGAGGCTTCAACGGACTGAAAGATACGGTTCCCCGCGCCGAAGGCGTCACCGTCGATGAAGCGGGCAACCTTTATATGGTCAGCGAGCCGAACCTGTTCTATCGTTTCGAAAAACAACGCTGATTGCGAAAAACTCTGTAGGGAGATTCTTCCTTCGTTGTAGGGCGTGGCAGACGGCCATTAAGCTTCAGTTCAGGCAGTCGTGGTATTTCCAACCACCTGTTCTTATCCGAGCCCACTCCCGATGCGCCGACTTGCCCGTCCAAGACCCCTGATCCTGCTGTTGCTGTCGATTACCCTGATTGGATTAATCGCAGCCGGGCAATACCTGCGTCTGTTCGAGCGCGCCTGGTTCAATTTCAATACGCTCTGGCACACCCTTGGCGAGCAAGCCATTGCCCTGGACCAATACCAGGTCACGGTACAAGCCCAAGTCATCGAAGGCCTGGACGACGACGTTTCCGCGCTGACGTTCGATCCGATCCGCAAAAGCCTCTTCACCGTCACCAACAAGAATGCCGAGCTGATCGAGCTGTCACTGGACGGCAGGATTCTGCGACGCATCGCCCTGGTCGGCTTTGGCGACCCGGAAGCGGTGGAATTCATCAGCGAGAACATCTACGTCATTACCGACGAACGTCAGCAGCGCCTGATCAAGATCCACCTGGAAGAAGACACCCGCTTCCTGGACGCGGCCGATGCCGAGCAAATGACACTCGGCGTGCACATGAGCGGCAACAAGGGTTTCGAAGGGCTGGCCTATGACTCCATCGGCAAGCGGCTGTTCGTCGCCAAGGAACGCGACCCGATGCTGATTTATGAAGTACACGGATTTCCCCACCACAATCCGGAAAAATCCTACGCTGTCCACGTAATCAACAACCCCAAGCGCGATGCAGGACTGTTCGTGCGCGATCTCTCCAGCCTGCAATACGACGAACGCAGCGGCCATCTGCTGGCGCTGTCCGATGAGTCGCGGTTGATTATCGAGTTGGATATCGATGGTCGGCCGTTAAGCACGCTGTCGTTGAGCAAGGGCCGCCACGGACTGGAGAAAACCATTCCCCAACCGGAAGGCTTGGCCATGGATGACGATGGCAATCTGTATGTGGTGAGCGAGCCGAATCTGTTCTATGTGTTCAAGAAGCCGCAGCCTTGAACCACTCCTGACCCAGCTCGCTCCCACAGGGTTTGGTGTTGAATCAGCCCGGATTATTCCGCCCGCAGGGTCTTCACGCCATCAGCAGTCCCCAACAACAGCACATCCGCCGGGCGAGCGGCGAACAAGCCGTTGGTGACTACGCCGACGATGGCGTTGATCTGGCTTTCCAGTTCAACCGGGTTGGTGATCTGCAGGTTATGCACGTCAAGGATGATGTTGCCGTTATCGGTCAGCACGCCTTCGCGATACACCGGATCGCCGCCCAGCTTCACCAATTGCCGGGCAACGTGGCTGCGGGCCATCGGGATGACTTCCACCGGCAGCGGGAACGCGCCGAGCACCGGGACCAGTTTGCTGGCATCGGCGATGCAGATGAACGTCTTGGCGACGGCCGCAACGATCTTCTCGCGAGTCAGGGCCGCACCGCCGCCCTTGATCAGGTTCAAGTGCGCGTCGCTTTCGTCGGCGCCGTCGATGTAGAACTCCAGGTCGCTCACGGTGTTGAGCTCGTACACTGGGATCCCGTGGCCCTTGAGGCGCGCGGCGGTGGCTTCGGAGCTGGCGACCGCGCCGTCGAACGCGCCTTTGTGCTGCGCCAAGGCGTCGATGAAGCAATTGGCGGTAGAGCCGGTGCCGACCCCGACGATGCTCTTGTCATCCAGTTTCGGGAGGATGAGGTCGACAGCGGCCTGGGCCACGGCCTGTTTGAGTTGATCCTGGGTCATGCGGGCTCCGAAGGTGCCGAGAGAGAACGAAAGGCCGGCATTATAGGCGTAGAAACCGTGGCGAGGGAGCAAGCTCGCGCTTGAGTGCGAAGCGCTCATCGCTTTTTCTGGGGCCGCTGCGCGACCCAACGGGAGCAAGCTCCCTCGCCACGGGGGTTCCTGCGCTCAAAGTGCCTTAATTCGTGTGGTCGCCCGGCCAAAAGCCGGGTTAGACTCCTTGGCCCTGCCCAACCCGCTCAGTGATGCTTTCCGATGCTTGAACAGTACGTCAAAAAGATCCTCACCTCGCGCGTTTACGACGTTGCCGTAGAAACCCCGCTGCAGACCGCCCGCCAGCTCTCCGAACGGCTGGGCAACGAGGTCTGGCTCAAGCGTGAAGACTTGCAGCCGGTGTTCTCGTTCAAGATTCGCGGGGCCTACAACAAGCTGACCCAGCTCACCGACGAAGAGCGCGCCCGTGGCGTTGTCACGGCCTCGGCGGGCAACCATGCCCAGGGCCTGGCGCTGGCCGCCAAGGTGTTGGGGGTCAAGGCCACCATCGTCATGCCCAAGACCACGCCGGAAATCAAAGTCGAGGGCGTGCGCTCCCGGGGCGGCAAAGTGGTGTTGCATGGCGATTCGTTCCCTGAGGCCCTGGCCTATTCGTTGAAACTGGTCGACGAAAAAGGCTACGTCTACATTCATCCCTATGACGATCCTCACACCATTGCCGGGCAGGGCACCGTGGCGATGGAAATCCTGCGCCAGCACCCGGGGCGCCTGGACGCGATATTCGTCCCGGTGGGCGGTGGCGGGCTGATCGCAGGCATCGCGGCCTACGTGAAATACCTGCGCCCCGAGATCAAGATCATCGGCGTCGAACCGGACGATTCGAACTGCCTGCAAGCGGCCATGGCTGCTGGCGAACGCGTGGTCCTGCCAACCGTGGGCCTGTTCGCCGATGGCGTGGCGGTGGCACAGATCGGCCAGCACACCTTCGATATCTGCAAGCACTACGTGGATGAAGTCATCACCGTCAGCACCGACGAGATCTGCGCAGCGATCAAGGATATCTACGACGATACCCGCTCGATCACCGAACCTGCCGGCGCCTTGGGTGTTGCCGGCATCAAGAAGTATGTCGAGACACGCAGCATCAGCGGCCAGACGCTGGTGGCCATCGATTCCGGCGCCAACGTCAACTTCGACCGCCTGCGCCACGTGGCCGAGCGCGCCGAACTGGGCGAGGGCCGCGAGGCGATCATCGCCGTGACCATCCCCGAGAAGCCGGGCAGCTTCAAGGCGTTCTGCGAGGCCATCGGCAAACGCCAGATCACCGAATTCAACTACCGCTACAACACCGGCAGCGAAGCGCACATCTTCGTAGGCGTGCAGACGCATCCGGAAAACGACCCGCGCAGCAAGCTGATTGCCAGCCTGACCGAGCAAGGCTTCCCGGTGCTGGACCTGACCGACAATGAACTGGCCAAATTGCACATTCGCCACATGGTCGGCGGCCATGCCGCTCACGTCATCGACGAGGTGGTCCTGCGTTTCGAATTCCCGGAACGCCCGGGGGCGCTGTTCAACTTCCTCAATAAACTGGGCGGGCGCTGGAACATCTCGATGTTCCACTACCGAAACCATGGTGCGGCGGATGGCCGCGTGGTCGCCGGGCTGCAAGTGCCTCACGATGAGCGCCACCTGGTGCCGGCCGCCCTGGAGGAAATCGGCTATCCGTACTGGGATGAAAGCGATAACCCGGCCTATCAGCTGTTTCTCGGCTGAAGGGCTACGCTGAAGGACACCAGCCTAAGGAAACCCCATGGAAACTCTGCTGACCTTGAAAATCCTGCACGTCGCGGCCACGGTCTTGCTTCTGGCTTGCGCTGCAAGCCTAGCCGTTGTGGCCTGGCGCAAACGCAGCGAGGCACCAAGCTGCACGCTGCGGCGCCCTTGGCTGCTGGCGTGGGGCACGATGCTGGTCTGCATGCTGAGCATGCCGTTTACCGGCTGGTGGCTGGTTCATCTGGTGGGCTGGCCGCTGGGGCAAACCTGGCTGCTGGGTTCCAGCGTGATCTACACCGTGGCGGCGCTTTGCGTTTTCTGGCTGCTGGCACGGCTCAACCGCCTGCGCATGGGCAACGGTGGCGGCGGCAGGTTTACCCTGGCATTGGCGATCATCGGTGGCGTCGGCTTCCTGTCCATCGCCGCATTGATGGGTGCCAAACCGATCTAACCGACAAGGAACGTCATGAAAATCCTACTGGTGGGAGGCAGCGGCTTCATTGGACGCCACCTGCTGAGGGCGCTGCACGACGCCGGCCACTCGATCATCGCGACCCGTCGTGAACCCGGGCCGCCGAGTTCGCCTGGGGTTGAATGGCGGCAGCTGGATCTCGGCGTATTGTCGGCCGACCCGGCACATTTCGTCCTCCCTACGGACGTTGATTTGCTGATCAACGCGGCCGGCTTGCTCAGCGTAAATGCCCAAGCGCTGAGTCTGGTCCAGGATCGTGGCGCGTGCGCGTTGTTCGAGCAGGCCGCCCGCCGTGGCGTTCGCATCTTGCAGATTTCCGCACTGGGCGCGAGCGCTCAATCCGACGTACCGTTCCTGGCAAGCAAGGGACGGGCTGACGGATATCTGTCCAGCCTCCACATCCCATCGGTTGTGCTGCGGCCTTCGTTGGTGGTGGGGCCAGGCGGCGCGAGCAGCGGCTGGATGGAGGGCCTTTCACCGTGGCCACTGATTCCCTTGCTGGATCTGACGGCGCGCATCCAACCCGTGCACATCGATGACCTGACGGGCGCGGTGCTCGCCCTGCTGCGGCAATGGCCAACCGAGTCGGTGGTGGTGCCGCTGGTGGGACCCGAGCCGATGACGCTGGCCCGGCTCATCGATCATTTGCGAGCCGCGCAGGGCTGGGCGCCGGCACGCTACATCAAGGCGCCTGCGCTGTTGACCGAAGTGGGCAGCCGGATGGGGGACCGGTTCGGCTGGCGAGCGTTGAACCGGCAAAGCGTGGCCCTGGCACAACGGGACAACCTGGCCGACCCCGAGGTGCTCGCATCAATCTGCGGATACCGCGCCGCCCCCGTACAGACCCGCTTGCAGGGGTGGCCCGCCGTCGCCCAGAGCAGCCTTCGGGCGATCCGCCCGTTGATGCTGGCGGTGCTCGCACTCATCTGGTTGGGAACCGCCGTGGTATGCCTCGGCCCAGGCTTCGACTGGGGCCTGCGCATCATGGCCGAAGCCGGCGTGTACGGCGCCTGGGCCAAGCTTGCGGTCGTCAGCGGCGCGCTGCTTGATGGCGCGCTGGGCGTGGGCATGCTGTTCAAACGCTGGCGCCAACAGGCATTGCGGCTGCAGTTGGGTCTGATGCTCGGCTATACGCTGTGCATCAGCTTTATCCTGCCGCACTATTGGTTCGACCCTTTTGCGGCTGTCGCCAAGAATCTGGTATTGGTAGTCGCGACGTTATGGTTGCTTTGGACTGAGCCCCGCCGATGAGCATCTACTTGCTGTTGAAAACCCTGCACATCCTGTCTTCCACCATCCTGTTCGGCCTGGGCGCCGGGTCTGCCTACTACGCGCTCCGGGCCTGGCGCAGCGGCAAGGTTGAAGTCATTGCCGTCACCTTCAAGCATCTGGTTTTCGCCGATTGGGCATTCACCGCCACCACCGCCGTATTTCAGCCACTGAGCGGACTGGCCCTGATGCACATCGCCGGCTGGCAATTGCAACAGAGCTGGTTGGTGTGGAGCATCGGCCTTTATTGCCTGGCGGGCGCCTGCTGGCTGCCGGTGGTCTGGTTGCAGATCCGCGTACACAAAATGGCCGAGCAAGCCTTGCGGGACGGCACACCCATGCCAATCAAGGCCGCCACCTACATGCGCTGGTGGTTTGCGCTGGGCTGGCCGGCGTTCCTGGCATTCATGGCGATTTTCTACCTGATGGTAGCCAAGCCCGCGTAAGCGGCCCGCCGGTGTTTGCCCGGCGGGCGTGAGATTCAGTCGCGCAGACTGATGACCGGCCAACCACGCTTCTGGGCCTCGGCCCGAAGGTTCGGGTCCGGGTCGACCGCCACCGGATGCGTCACCGCTTCCAGCAGCGGCAAGTCGTTCATCGAATCGCTATAAAAGTAGCTATCGTCGAGGCAATACCCAGTCTCTTCCAGCCAACGGTTCAACCGGGTCACCTTGCCCTCGCGAAAGCAGGGAATGTCGGTGCTGCGGCCACTGTAACGGCCATCGATCATCTCGCATTCGGTGGCGATCAGGGTTTCTACTCCGAGTCGCTCGGCGATCGGCGCGGTGACGAAGCGATTGGTGGCGGTGATGATCACCAGTTTGTCGCCGGCGTCACGGTGTTTCTTCAACAGCGCGATCGCTTGGGGCAATACGATAGGTTCGATGCAGTCGCGCATGTAATCGAGGTGCCACTGTGCCAGCACTTCCATCTCGGTACGACCCAGGATTTCCAGGCAAAAATTCAGGTACGCGGCGTTGTCGAGCTTACCCGCCAGGTAGTCCTGGTAGAACTCATCGTTGCGTGCCTTGTAGCTCACGGCATCGAGGAAGCCGCGTTCGCACAGGTAATCGCCCCAGGCGTGATCGCTGTCACCGCCCAGCAGCGTGTTGTCCAAGTCGAATAAAGCCAGCCGCATTGCAGTTACTCGCTGAAATATCTGAAGAAAGGCGCCCAGAATACGTACTTTTCACAAGAGTGCACATAAGCTCGGCAGTCTCGTTGCTGCTTTCACAACCTTTGTGGAACAATGCGGCGACATGCGTTTGCGAGGTTGTTGCCGTGATCGATCCCGATGGTTTCCGTCCCAATGTGGGGATCATTCTTACGAATGATGCTGGGCAGGTGCTATGGGCACGCCGTATCAATCAAGACGCCTGGCAGTTTCCCCAGGGTGGGATCAACCCCCAGGAGACGCCGGAAGAAGCTTTGTACCGTGAGTTGAATGAAGAAGTCGGGCTGGAGCGCGAAGATGTCGAAATACTCGCCTGCACCCGAGGCTGGTTGCGCTATCGTTTGCCGCAACGCCTGGTCAGGACGCACAGCCAACCACTGTGCATCGGCCAGAAGCAGAAATGGTTTCTCCTGCGCCTGATCTCCAATGAGCAGCGGGTGCGGATGGATTTGACCGGTAAACCGGAGTTCGATGGCTGGCGCTGGGTCAGTTATTGGTATCCGTTGGGCCAGGTGGTGACATTCAAGCGCGAGGTGTATCGACGCGCTCTCAAAGAGCTTGCCCCGCGCCTGCTGACGCGCGACTGACGACGGAGTTCGACCCCGAGCCATGCTCAATACGCTGCGCAAGATCGTCCAGGAAGTTAACGCCGCCAAGGATCTCAAGGCGGCGTTGGGCATTATTGTATTGCGCGTCAAAGAGGCCATGGGCAGCCAAGTCTGCTCGGTCTACCTGCTTGACCCCGAGACCAACCGTTTTGTGCTCATGGCCACCGAGGGCTTGAACAAGCGCTCCATCGGCAAGGTCAGCATGGCGCCCAATGAAGGCCTGGTCGGCCTGGTCGGCACGCGGGAAGAACCCCTGAACCTTGAAAACGCCGCGGACCACCCGCGCTACCGCTACTTCGCGGAAACGGGTGAAGAGCGCTATGCGTCTTTCCTCGGCGCGCCGATCATTCACCACCGCCGCGTCGTCGGCGTGTTGGTCATCCAGCAGAAAGAGCGCCGCCAGTTCGATGAGGGTGAAGAAGCCTTCCTCGTCACCATGAGCGCGCAACTGGCCGGGGTTATCGCCCATGCCGAGGCCACCGGTTCGATCAGCGGCCTTGGCCGCCAGGGCAAGGGCATCCAGGAAGCCAAGTTCGTCGGCGTGCCAGGTTCCCCGGGCGCGGCGGTGGGCACCGCAGTGGTCATGTTGCCGCCCGCCGACCTCGATGTGGTGCCTGACAAGGCCATCGCCGACATCGACGCCGAGCTCGGTTTGTTCAAGACCGCCATCGAAGGCGTGCGGGCCGACATGCGTGCCCTTTCGGCCAAGCTGGCGACGCAGTTGCGCCCCGAAGAGCGCGCGCTGTTCGACGTTTACCTGATGATGCTTGACGATGCGTCCCTGGGCAGCGAAGTCACCACGGTCATCAAGACCGGCCAATGGGCCCAGGGCGCGTTGCGCCAGGTGGTGACCGACCACGTCAATCGTTTCGAGTTGATGGACGACGCCTACTTGCGCGAGCGCGCCTCCGACGTCAAGGACCTCGGTCGCCGGCTGCTGGCTTATTTGCAGCAAGAGCGCCAGCAGACCCTGGTCTATCCCGACAACACCATCCTGGTGAGCGAGGAGTTGACCCCGGCGATGCTCGGCGAAGTGCCGGAGGGCAAGCTGGCGGGCCTGGTCTCGGTGCTCGGTTCGGGCAACTCCCACGTGGCGATCCTGGCCCGGGCGATGGGCATCCCGACGGTCATGGGCGTGGTGGACCTGCCGTACTCCAAAGTCGACGGCATCCAGATGATCGTCGACGGCTACCACGGCGAGGTCTACACCAACCCCAGCGACGTGCTGCGCAAGCAGTTCGCCGACGTGGTGGAAGAAGAAAAGCAACTGTCCCTGGGACTCGATGCGCTGAAGGACCTGCCGTGCGTGACGCTCGACGGCCACCGCATGCCGCTGTGGGTCAATACCGGCCTGCTGGCCGATGTCGCCCGGGCGCAGAAACGTGGCGCCGAGGGCGTGGGCCTGTATCGCACCGAAGTGCCGTTCATGATCAACCAGCGCTTCCCCAGCGAAAAGGAACAGCTGGCGATCTACCGCGAGCAACTGTCGGCGTTCCATCCGCAGCCGGTGACCATGCGCAGCCTGGACATTGGCGGCGACAAATCCCTGTCCTATTTCCCGATCAAGGAAGACAACCCCTTCCTCGGCTGGCGCGGCATTCGCGTGACGCTCGACCACCCGGAAATCTTCCTGGTCCAGGCCCGCGCAATGCTCAAGGCCAGCGAAGGCCTGAACAACCTGCGCATCCTGTTGCCGATGATTTCCGGCACCCATGAGCTGGAAGAAGCGCTGCACCTGATTCACCGGGCCTGGGGCGAAGTGCGCGATGAAGGCACCGACGTGCCGATGCCACCCGTCGGGGTAATGATCGAAATCCCGGCGGCGGTGTACCAGACCAAGGAACTGGCGCGGCAGGTGGACTTCCTGTCGGTAGGCTCCAACGACCTGACCCAGTATTTGCTGGCCGTGGACCGCAACAACCCTCGGGTGGCCGACCTGTACGACTACCTGCACCCGGCGGTGCTGCAGGCCCTGCAGACAGTGGTCCGTGATGCCCATGCAGAAGGCAAGCCGGTGAGCATCTGCGGCGAAATGGCCGGCGACCCGGCGGCGGCGGTGCTGCTGATGGCGATGGGCTTCGACAGCCTGTCGATGAACGCCACCAACCTGCCGAAAGTGAAGTGGATGCTGCGCCAGATCAACCTCAGCAAGGCCCAGGAACTGCTGGCGGAGCTGATGACCATCGACAATCCGCAGGTGATCCACAGCTCCTTGCAGTTGGCGCTGAAGAACCTTGGGTTGGCGCGGATGATCAATCCGGCTTCGAGCAAGACCCTATAGGCACGAGCACCTGTGGCGAGGGAGCTTGCTCCCGCTGGGCTACGAAGTAGCCCCCGCTTTTATTGGGCGGGCTACGCCCACCAGCGGGAGCAAGCTCCCTCGCCACGGGTTCCTTGCTGCATTCAAACGATTAGCTCCACCTCCCCCAAATGCCCCCCATGGGGCCCGAAACTGCGCTCGACCATCTGCCGCGTTCCATCGGCATGGACGATCAGCGCCGTGCTCGCCCGCGTCCCGTAGGCCGGGCTGGCGATAAAGACACTCGACAGCAGCATTTCCGTCGCCAGCCCCACACCAGTGTCCGGCAACTCGGCCACTGGGGCCGGTTGCGGATCGCTCAACAGCGCCAGCAAGGCCTGGGGGTGCGGGTCATGCAATACCTCACTCAACGCAGCCCGGGCCTTGAGCAACTTGGGCCAAGGCGTGTTCAGCCCAGCGTTCGACAAGCCATAGACCCCTTCAGCCAACTGCTGAGGCCGGGCATCGCGTGCGTTGTAGTGCCACAGCTGCGTGCCGTCGCCAAGCAGCAGGTTGAAGCCGCCGTACTCGCCGGCACGCGGCACCACGTCGCTTAGATAATCAGCGATCGACAGATCCCCGATCAGGAACCGCGCCACCAGCTCGCCGCGAGACTTGAATGCTGGTAGCTGACCGGGGTCGCGGATGTTGGTCAGGGCCGCGAAGCGAGCACCGGCACCTACGCCAAGCCAGGTGCCGCCAGCCTCCAGGTCACGACCGGCATGGACATGGGGCGCGTCGGGCCACTGGGCCAGGGGCAAGGTCGGTCGCGCGTAGAACTCGTCGCGGTTGGCCGCGACGATCAGCGGCTGGGCGTGGCCAGGGCGCCAGGCAAATACGATCAGGCACATCAGGTGGTCCTGTTATAGGAATAAAACCGAGCAGCGTTTTTGTGGCGAGGGGATTTATCCCCTCGCCACAGAGATTCTGCGCAAGTCAGCTATGGGTCACTCTACCCATACATCACTGACGCATCCATCGCCTTCAGTGGAGCCGGATGCCCTCGATCCGTTACCATGCCGCTCTTATTTGCGATGGTCGAGGCAACGCTGGTGGAATTTGTGCTCTATCTGCTGCTCGGCGCCTGTGCCGGGGTGCTGGCCGGGCTGTTCGGCGTGGGGGGCGGCATGATCATCGTCCCGGTGTTGGTGTTCAGTTTTACCCTTCAGGGGTTCGATCCGCAGGTGTTGACGCACCTGGCCGTGGGCACTTCCCTGGCGTCGATCATCTTCACTTCGGTGAATGCCGTGCGCGAGCATCATCGAAAAGGGGCCGTGCGCTGGCAGATCTTTACCTGGATGACCGTCGGGATCCTGATCGGTGCCGGTTTCGGCGCGATCACCGCCGAAGCGATTTCCGGTCCGCACCTGCAAAAAATCATTGGTGTGTTCGCCATGCTCGTCGCCGCGCAACTGGCCTTGGATTTCAAGCCAAAGGCCAGCCGCACGGTACCGGGCAAGGTTGGCTTGTCCCTGGCCGGCACGGTGGTCGGCTGGGCCTCGGCGATTTTTGGCATCGGTGGCGGTTCGCTGACCGTACCGTTCCTGACCTGGCGCAGCGTACCGATGCAACAAGCGGTGGCGACTTCTTCGGCCTGTGGATTGCCCATCGCCCTGGTCAGTGCGTTAAGTTTCATGATTCTGGGGTGGCAGGATCCACTGTTGCCACCCCATAGTCTCGGTTTTGTGTATTTGCCGGCGCTGCTGGGCATCGCCTTGACGAGCATGGTCTTCGCTCGCGTCGGCGCGAGGTTGGCCCACCGTTTGTCGCCGCGCTTGCTCAAGCGGCTGTTCGCCGCCTTGCTGTTCAGCGTGGGCTTGAGTTTCCTGCTCTGACACAATCCTGGCTTAATCCCGAGGTGGCAGCGTCGCCCGGGAATTTTTGACGTTCATGAGGAATGCCCATGCTGCCTTACCCGCAGATCGATCCGGTGGCCCTGGCCATCGGTCCGCTGAAAATCCACTGGTACGGCCTGATGTACCTGATCGGTATCGGTGGCGCCTGGCTGCTGGCGTCGCGGCGGCTCAACCGCTTCGACCCGACCTGGAACAAGGAAAAGCTCTCCGACCTGGTGTTCTGGTTGTCCATGGGGGTGATCGTCGGCGGACGCCTGGGCTACGTCCTGTTCTACGACCTGAGCGCCTATCTTGCCAACCCGACGTTGATATTCGAAGTCTGGAAGGGCGGCATGTCATTCCACGGTGGGTTCATCGGCGTGATGCTGGCGGCGCTGTGGTTTGGCAAGCGCAACAACAAATCGTTTTTCGAGCTGATGGACTTCGTCGCGCCGATGGTACCGATCGGTCTGGGGGCCGGGCGCATCGGCAACTTCATCAATGCCGAGCTGTGGGGCAAGCCGACCGACGTACCGTGGGCGATGATCTTCCCACCGTTCAGTGACCCGTCGCAGTTGCCGCGCCACCCGTCGCAGCTCTATCAATTCGCCCTCGAAGGCGTGGCACTCTTCCTGATTCTCTGGCTGTTTTCGCGCAAGCCGCGACCGACCATGGCGGTGTCGGGCATGTTCGCGCTGTTCTATGGCATCTTTCGCTTCATCGTCGAGTTCGTCCGCGTCCCGGACGCCCAGCTCGGCTATCTGGCGTGGAACTGGCTGACCATGGGCCAGGTGCTGTGCCTGCCGATGATCATTGGCGGTCTGGCGCTGATCTGGCTGGCCTATCGTCGCGCGCCGGCTGCAGTGGCCAAGGTTTAAAAATTCGAACCCCGGGGCACGGCCTCGGGTTCAAGGACACAGGTAATCCATGAAGCAATATCTCGATCTGGTGGCCCACGTCATCAAGAACGGCACCAAGCAAGCCAACCGCACCGGCGTGAACACCATCAGCTTCCCTGGCGCCATGCTGCGCTATGACCTGAAGGAAGGCTTTCCCGCCATCACCACCCGCAAGATGGCCTTCAAGTCGGCCATCGGCGAGATGTGCGGTTTCCTCCGTGGCGTGAATAACGCCGCCGAGTTCCGCGCCCTGGGCTGCAAGGTCTGGGACCAGAACGCCAACGAAAATGCCCAATGGCTGGCCAACCCATTCCGCCAGGGCGAAGACGACCTGGGCGAGATCTACGGCGTGCAATGGCGCAAATGGCCGGCGTACAAACAGATCCCCCTGAGCAACCCGGCGGCCATCGAGCAGACGCTCGTCCAGGGTTACCGCCAGATCGCCGAGGGCGAAGAAAACGGCCAAGCCTACGTGGTGCTGTACAAAGCCATCGACCAGGTTCGCCAGTGCGTCGACACCATCATCAAGGACCCGGGCAGCCGGCGCATCCTGTTCCACGGCTGGAACTGCGCCCAGCTCGATGAAATGGCATTGCCGCCGTGCCATTTGCTCTACCAGTTCCACCCGAATGTCGAGACGAAGGAAATCTCCCTGACCCTCTACATCCGCTCCAACGACCTGGGCCTGGGCACGCCATTCAACCTCACCGAGGGCGCCGCGCTGCTGAGCCTGATCGGTCGCCTGACCGGCTACACGCCGCGCTGGTTCACCTATTTCATCGGCGATGCTCACGTCTACGAAAACCACCTGGACATGCTCAACGAACAGCTCACCCGCGAGCCGTTCCCGATGCCCAAGCTGGTGATTTCCGAGCGTGTACCGGAATTTGCCAAGACCGGCGTGTACCAGCCGGAGTGGCTGGAACAGGTGGAGCCTAGCGATTTTTCCCTGGAAGGCTACCAGCACCATGCGCCGATGACCGCGCCGATGGCGGTCTAAAAAACAGCACCCTTCCCTGTGGGAGCGAGCCTGCTCGCGATAGCGTCCTCACATTCATTACTTATGTGACTGATCCACCGCTATCGCGAGCAGGCTCGCTCCCACATTGGTTTTCCTTGCCGCTCAATGCCCATGGCTCCTGCCTACATGGGAATGTTCCACATCCGGCGCCACCGCCCCGCTCACTTCCAGCCGCTGCAAAATCCCACATTGGTCCAGATCCGGCCCTTCGCCACAGCGATGGCGCAGGTCGATCAGTTGTGCCTGCAACGCCATCAGGCCATCGATGCGGGCCTTGACGTGATGGATGTGCTCGTCGATCAGTGCATTGACGCTTTCGCACTGGTCCTGGGGGCTGTCGCGCAGGGCCAGGAGGCTGCGGATTTCTTCCAGGGTCATGTCCAAGGTGCGGCAGTTGCGGATGAACGTCAGCCGCTCGGCATGGGCCTGGGTGTAGACGCGGTAATTGCCGTCGCTGCGGGCCGGCTCCGGCAACAGGCCCTCACGTTCGTAGTAGCGGATGGTTTCCACCTGGCAGTCGGTGATTTTCGCCAGTTCTCCGATTTTCATGATGCAGCCTCCGAAATAGGTGCTTGACCCTATAGTGGCTACAGGGTCTTTACTGCGCAACAGGTACTTTTCATGGACGTCCCCGATGAGCGATTCCCTTCACCTTCATAACCCCGACCACGGCCACGGCCACGGGCATTCCTGCTGTGCTGCTAAAGCAGCACCGTCGGTGATCAACCTCGGCAAAACACCGACGGACGGTGCGCGGCTGAGCAGCTTTCGCATTCAAGCCATGGATTGCCCCACCGAGCAAACGCTGATCCAGAACAAACTCGGCAAGCTCGAAGGTGTGCAACAGCTGGAATTCAACCTGATCAACCGGGTATTGGGCGTGACCCACGACTTGCCCAACGACACCCCGATCATCAAAGCGATCGAGTCCCTCGGAATGCAAGCCGAGGCGTTGGCCGACGGCCAGGAGAACCCCACCCACACCCCACCCGCCCCAGCCAAGCCTTGGTGGCCGTTGGCACTGTCCGGCGTGACGGCATTGGCTGCCGAGGTGATTCATTTCACCAATGCCGCGCCGAACTGGGTGGTGGCGCTGGTTGCATTGGTCTCGATTCTCAGCGGCGGCCTCGGCACCTACAAGAAGGGCTGGATTGCCCTGAAAAACCTCAACCTGAACATCAATGCCTTGATGAGCATCGCCGTGACCGGCGCCGTCTTGATCGGCCAATGGCCGGAAGCGGCGATGGTGATGTTCCTGTTTACCGTGGCCGAGCTGATCGAGGCGAAATCCCTCGACCGGGCGCGCAACGCCATCAGCGGCCTGATGCAAATGGCGCCGGAGCAAGCCACGGTGCAACAGGCCGACGGCACATGGCAGGTAGAGGACGTAAAAACCATCGCCCTCGGCGCAAGGGTGCGGGTTCGTCCTGGCGAGCGGGTTGGGCTGGACGGTGACGTGGTCGCTGGACGCTCGACCATCGATCAGGCACCCATTACCGGTGAAAGCCTGCCGGTGGAAAAAACCGTGGGCGACAAAGTGTTCGCCGGCACGATCAATCAGGCCGGCGAACTGGAATACACCGTGACCGCCGGTGCCGACCAGTCCACCCTGGCGCGGATCATTCACGCCGTGGAGCAAGCCCAGGGTTCCCGGGCGCCGACCCAGCGTTTCGTTGATCAATTCTCGAAAATCTACACCCCGGCGGTGTTTGCCCTGGCCCTGGCCATGGCGGTCATCCCTCCGCTGTTCATGGACGCGAGCTGGTTCGACTGGATCTACCGCGCACTGGTCCTGCTGGTGGTGGCCTGTCCTTGTGCGCTGGTGATTTCCACCCCGGTGACCATCGTCAGCGGCCTGGCGGCTGCGGCGCGCAAAGGCATATTGGTCAAGGGCGGCGTTTACCTTGAGGGTGGCCACAAACTCGATTATCTGGCTTTGGACAAGACCGGCACGATTACCCATGGCAAACCGGTACAGACCGATTACGTACTGCTGGACCCGACTCTGGAGACGGCGGTCCCGGCCCTGGCCGCCAGCCTCGCGGCGCGCTCAGACCATCCGGTATCCCAGGCGATTGCCGAGGCGGCTGTGGATAAAAAACAGCCGCAGCAGACTGTGGATAACTTTGCGGCGCTCCCTGGGCGCGGCGTCCGTGGCGACATCGGTGGCCAGACGTATCACCTGGGCAATCATCGCCTGGTGGAAGACCTTGGCCTCTGCTCCCCTGAGCTTGAAGAGAAGCTCTTCGCCCTGGAAAAACAAGGCAAATCCGTGGTGCTGCTGCTCGACAGCACAAAACCCTTGGCACTGTTTGCCGTCGCGGACACCGTCAAGGATTCCAGCCGCGAAGCCATCCGGCAACTGCATGACCTGGGTATCAAGACGGTGATGCTGACCGGCGACAATGCCCACACCGCCGAAGCGATCGCCAGGCAGGTGGGCATGGATCAGGCCCGTGGCGACCTGCTGCCAGAGGACAAGCTACACGCCATCGAAAGTCTTTACGCCCAAGGCCACCGCGTCGGCATGGTCGGCGACGGCATCAACGACGCCCCGGCGCTTGCCCGCTCGGAAATCGGTTTCGCCATGGCGGCGGCCGGCACCGACACGGCCATCGAGACCGCCGACGTGGCCTTGATGGACGATGACCTGCGCAAGATTCCGGCATTCATCCGGCTGTCGCGGCAGACCTCAAGCATCCTCAAGCAGAACATCGCCCTGGCGCTGGTCATCAAGGCGATTTTCCTTGGGGTGACCTTTGCAGGGCTTGCGACCATGTGGATGGCGGTGTTTGCCGACATGGGGGTGAGTTTGCTGGTGGTATTCAATGGGTTGCGGTTGTTGCGCAAGTAAAAATTGCGCGCTGCCGAGACCAGACACCTAACCTGTGGCGAGGGGATTTATCCCCGCTGGGCTGCGAAGCAGCCCCAAAAGGCTGCAAACCCGGTGTATCAGGTTGAATGAGGTTGTTTTCTTTGGGGCTGCGGTGCAGCCCAGCGGGGATAAATCCCCTCGCCACATCTGACAGTACTCGGCCGCCTCAATCGCGCTTCGGCTCACGGATCTTGTACCAGGCCACGTACAACGCCGGCAGGAACAGCAGCGTCAGCAGCGTGGCGACGATGATGCCGCCGATCATCGCGTAGGCCATCGGCCCCCAGAACACTTCCCGGGCAATCGGGATCATCCCCAGGCTCGCCGCGGCAGCTGTCAGCAGGATCGGCCGGCGCCGATGCTCGGTGGCTTCCACCACGGCGTCCCACGGCTCGTAGCCGTCACGCTCATACTCATCGATCTGGGTCACCAGGATCACCGAGTTACGGATGATGATGCCGATCAACGCGAGGATGCCGAGGATCGCCACGAAGCCCATGGGCGTGCCCGTCGGAACCAGCGCCAGCACCACGCCAATCAGGCCCAACGGCGCGACGCTCGCCACCAGAAACAGCTTCTGCACGCTGTGCAGCTGGATCATGAGGAACGTCGCCATCAAGAACAGCATCAGCGGCACAACGCTGGCGATTGGCCCTTGGGCCTTGCTGCTTTCTTCCACCGTACCGCCGGTGGCGATCTTGTAGCCCACTGGCAATTTGGCGGCGAATTTGTCGATGTCCGGTTGCAGTTGCCGCACCAGATCCGTGGGCTGGATTTCATCGCGCACGGCGGCCTTGATGGTGATGGTGGGCTTGCGGTCGCGACGCCACACCAGCGGCTGCTCCAGCTCGTAACGCACCGTGGCGAAGGCCAGCAATGGAATCGACGTGCCGCTCGGGGTAACGATCTGCAGATTCTGCAGGGTTTCCGGCGAGCCGCGCTCGGCGTCTTCGGCGCGCCCTACCACGTCGATCAGGTAGATATCGTCGTTGACCTGGGTCACCGGCGAGCCGCTGACGATGCTGTTCATCAGCCGGGCGACATCGTCTGAAGACAAGCCCAGTTGCCGCGCCTTGTCTTGGGCGATGTCGATGCGCAGCACTTTGCCTGGCTCGTTCCAGTCGTAGATGATTTCGCCGATGTGGGAGTTCTTGTCCAGCTCGGTGGCCAGCTCGATGGCGTGCTTGCGCACCTGGTCGATGTCCTTGCCGCTGACGCGATACTGGATCGGACGGCCCACCGGCGGGCCCATTTCCAGGGCCTGCACGTAGCTGCCAATGCCGACGAAATCCTCCCGCAAGCGCTTTTGCAGACGTTCGGTCAGGGCCGCGCGCGACTCCAGGCCCTTGCTGACGATAACCAGTTGCGCGTAGTACGGATTTTGAAGCTGTTGGTCCAGCGGCAGATAGAAACGAATCGCGCCTTCGCCGATGTAAGTACTCCAGCGCGCGATGTCCGGGTCATCCTTGAGGGTCGCTTCCAGGCGATCGACCGCCCTGCGCGTCTCGTCCATCGAGGCGTTCTGCGGCAGGTTGAGGTCCACCAGGATCTCTGGGCGGTCCGAGGACGGGAAGAACTGGTTCTGCACGAAGCGCATGCAGAACACCGCCAACGCAAACAGCAACACCGTGATGCCAATGGCCCACCAGCGATTGCGCATCGCCCACAACAGGCCACCGTTGAAGGCCCGACCAATGCGCCCCGGCTCGGCGCTGTGGGGTTTGATGTTGGTGCTCAGGATGTGCACGCCGATCACCGGCGCAAACAGCACCGCGACGATCCATGACACCAGCATCGCCACGGCAATCACGGCGAACAGGGTGAAGGTGTATTCGCCCGCCGAACTGGCGTTCAGGCCGATGGGCACGAAACCGGCCACGGTGACCAGGGTCCCGGTGAGCATGGGGAAGGCGGTCGAGGTATAGGCAAAGGTGGCGGCCTGGTCCTTGGTTTCGCCTTTCTCCAAGCGGGTGACCATCATCTCCACGGTGATCATTGCATCGTCCACCAGCAGGCCCAGGGCGATGATCAGCGCGCCGAGGGAGATCCGCTGCATGGTGATGCCGCTGTATTCCATGAAGACAAAAACCATCGCCAACACCAGCGGGATCGAGCAGGCCACCACCAGCCCCGCCCGGATGCCGAGGCTGATGAAACTGACGACGAGCACGATGATCACCGCCTCGAACAACGCGCTGGTGAAGCCGCCGACGGCCTCCTCCACCACTTCGGCCTGGTCCGACACCGTGTGCACGCCGACGCCCACCGGAAGGTCGGCGGTCAGTTCGTTCATGCGTACATGCAGGGCCTTGCCGAATTCCTGGATGTTGCCGCCCTTCTTCATGGCGATGGCCAAGCCAATGGCCGGCGTGCCGTTGAAGCGGAACATCGGTGTGGCGGGGTCGACGTAGCCACGGCGGATATCGGCGATGTCGGCCAGTCGATAAAAGCGATCGTTGAGTCGCAGGTTGACGTTGGCCAGGTCCTTTTCCGATTGGAACTGGCCCGAGGTGCGCACGGAAATCCGCTCTGGCCCGGCGTCGATCACACCGGCCGGGGTCACCGCGTTCTGCGATTGCAGGCTCTGCACCACTTGGCGCTGGTCGATTCCCAGCGCCGCGAGTTTGCGGGTGGAGAAATTCAGGTACAGCACTTCGTCCTGCTCGCCGACCATTTCCACCTTGCCCAGGCCAGGCACCTCGCGGATCTCGGCGCGTACTTGCTCCACGTAGTCGCGCAACTGACGCATCGACAAGCCGTCGCCGGTGAAGGCGTACACCGAGCCATAGACGTCACCGAACTCGTCATTGAATCCCGGCCCTTGGAGGCCTTCCGGGAAATCGCCGCGAATGTCGTTGATCTTCTTGCGGACCTGGTACCAGATCTCGGGAATCTCTTCGGCGCCAGTGGTATCGCGCAGATAGACGAACACCGTCGATTCCCCGGGCCGGGTGTAGCTCTTCACATAATCGAGGGAGTC
This sequence comes from Pseudomonas algeriensis, assembly GCF_048847255.1. Lineage (NCBI taxonomy): Bacteria > Pseudomonadati > Pseudomonadota > Gammaproteobacteria > Pseudomonadales > Pseudomonadaceae > Pseudomonas > Pseudomonas algeriensis. Next base: position 188,798 of record NZ_JBKKRK010000010.1, read on the forward strand.
GAGCTCTTCGAGTTTTTTCTCGATGCGGTCCGTGACCTGCTTGAGGGTTTCTTCCTGGGTCGCGCCAGGCCAGCGCGTCTGGATGACCATGGTCTTGATGGTGAACGAGGGGTCCTCTTCGCGGCCCAGATTCAGGTACGAAAACACGCCCATCAGCAACGCGACGAACATCAGGTACCACACGAACGACTGATGCCGCAGGGCCCATTCCGATAAGTTGAAAGGCCCTTTCATCGTGCGTCCTCGTCGAGTTTCACTTTTTGCCCCGGCTGGAGGCTGTTCACGCCAGCGCTGACCACGCGGTCGCCGGGCTTGATGCCGTTGGCCACCAACACCGAGCCGTCCGACCGTTCCAGCACCTGCACGTCCCGTGGCGAAACCGTCTGGTCCTGCGGGTTGATCAGCCAGATTCGCGACTTGCCATCAACCTCTTGCAAGGCGCTGAGAGGCAGTTCGATGCGTGGCTCGATGGCCGAGCTCAGGGTCACGCTGATCGCCGTGCCCAGGCGAAATCCCGGTGGAGTATCGGTCAGCGTCAGGCGCGCGCGACGGGTGCGGGTGGCGCTCTGGGCCTGGGGCTCGATCTCGCGCACGATGGCCGTGGTGCGGGTCGCCGGGTCCAGTTGCGCGGCGACTTCGAACACCACGTCCTCGGGCAGGCGCTCGGCCAGCCCGGCGGGCAGGTCGATCACCGCTTCCTTCACGTCGGGCCGGGCCAGGGTCACTACTTGCTGGCCGGCGGTCACCACTTGCCCCGCCTCGGCATTCCAGGCCGTGACGACAGCGTCATGGTCGGTATGCAGCTCGCTGTAGTTGAGCTGGTCGCGGGCTTGCTCCACCGAGGCCCGGGCCTGCTCCAGGGACGCCGCGGTGGTTTTCAGGTCCGTCTGGGCGATGTCCAGTTGCGCCTGGGCACCGACCCCTCGGTCGAATAATTGTTGCTGCCGGCGAGCGTTGGCCTGGGCATTGATGTACTGCGCCTGGATCCGCGCGAGATCGCCTTGGGCAGCGCGCAATTGGTTCTGCTGATCAGTGGGATCGAGGGTCGCGAGCAGGTCGCCCTTCTTCACCTCGGCGCCGACATCGACGTTGCGGCTGGCAATGCGGCCCGGCACCCGGAACCCCACGTTGGTCTCGTAACGCGCCTGGATATTCCCCGCGAAACGTCCCAGCGCCTGTTGGTCCAAAGCCCGGACTTCGATGGACAACACCGGTCGCACCGGCTCCGGCGGCGCCTCTTCCTTCGAACAGGCGGCCAGCAGCAGGCCGGCCAAGACCATCCATAAGCGCTTCATGGCTGGGCTCCTGTCGGGGCTTTGGCGTAATTGTTTTCGGCGACCTCAACGCGCACGCCAGGATGGAGCAGCTGCCCGCCGGCAATGATGACCTTCTCGCCGCCCTTGAGCCCGTCGCTGATGATGACCTTGCCGGTCAAGTAACGACCGACCGTGACCGTATGCAATTGCGCCTTGCCTTCGTCGTCCACCAGCCACACGGCGGGCTCGCTGAGGTTCTTGGTCAGTGCCGACCAGGGCAGTTCCACGGCCGTCTTTCCGGCGGACTTGGCCGTGGCGCTGACCACGGATCCCAGGCGCATGCCTTCAGGCAAGTCATGAAGCGTGACCTTGACCTGCACGGTGCCGGTCTCGGCGGACACCGCCGGGGTGATCTCACGCACCGTACCGGTGGTCTTGATAGCAGGGTTGTCCAGCAGACTGATGGTGATAGCCGGGTCCGACGGCGGTTCGCGCAGCAGAGATTCATAGATGTTGAACACTGCGTCACGTTCACCGTCCCTGGCCAGGCTGAAGATCGGCTCGGTGGCCTGGACCACCTGGCCGACTTCCGCCTGGCGTGCCGTGATGATGCCAGGCGCCTCGGCGATCAGCGCGGTGTAGCTCAGCTGTTCGCGAGCATTGGCCAGTTGTGCCTGGGCCGCCGTCAGCGCGCTCTGGCTACTGCGCAGTTGAGCCTGGGCCGCGTCGTATTCACTCTGGCTGGTATAGCCTTTGGGCAAGAGCTTTTGCTGGCGCACGAAGGCGGCGGCGCTCTGCTTGACCCGCGCCTGTTCGGCGGCCACCTGGGCTTGGGCGGAGTCGACGTTGGTCTGCAAGTCGCGAGGATCGAGCCGGGCCAGCACTTGCCGGGCCGAGACCCGGTCACCGACGTCAACCTTGCGCTCGATGATCTTGCCGCTCACGCGAAACGAGAGGTCGGCCTGAACGCGGGCCTGGACATCGCCGGTCAGCGTTACGGAGGCCGCGTATTCGCTGGGCGTGGCTTGCTGTATGAACACCCGTGGCAAGGCTTTTTCCTCGGGTTTCTTATCACCGCACCCCGTCAACAACGCACACACGCCCAAGCCAACAATCAATTTGATTCCGGGACCAGTCATGCAGACTCCTTTGCGTTGTACCGACGTACCAGTGACGATACGACTCTGAGCTTAGAACAGGGTTCACCGAATGCACGGCAATCGGGCAGACTTGATTGCGACCACGCAAAGGAAATATGCATGCTCAAGACATTGGCGGTGGCCAACTACCGATCCATCAATAAATTGGTCATCCCGTTGGGTCGGTTGAACTTGATCACCGGCCCTAACGGCAGCGGCAAATCCAATCTGTACAGGGCCTTGCGACTGTTGGCGGAGACGGCACAGGGCGGAGTGGTAAATGCCTTGGCCCGTGAAGGCGGGCTGGATTCGACCTTCTGGGCCGGCCCCGAAGAAATCAGCCGGCGCATGCGCAACGGCGAAGTGCCAGTGCAGGCGGTCGTGCGTCAGGGCACCAAGCGCCTGCGCCTGGGATTCGCCAGTGAAGACTTCAGCTATTCGATCGCGCTCGGCCTGCCGGCGCCCAGTCGATCGGCGTTTTCATTGGACCCGGAAATCAAGCGCGAGTGCATCTGGGCCGGCCCCGTGTTCCGACCGGCCAGCCTGCTGGTGGACCGCAACGGGCCGATGGTCCGTGCCCGCGAAGGCCGGTCGTGGGATGTCCTGTCCCAGCACACCCCGACCTTCGATAGCCTGTTCGACCAGGTCGGCAGCCTGCGTGCTTCGCCGGAAGTGCTGCAAATGCGTGAATTCATCCGCCGCTGGCGTTTCTATGATCACTTTCGCAGCGACGCCGACGCCCCGGTGCGCCAACCGCAACTGGGCACACGCACCCCGGTGTTGCATCACGATGGGCGCGATTTGGCCGCAGCCCTCCAGACCATTCTTGAAATCGGTGACGTCGACGCGTTGCATGGGGCCATCGGCGATGCGTTCCCCGGTGCCCATCTGCACATCGACAAGCTGCAAGGCGGACGTTTCGCCATCGCGTTCCAGCAACACGGCCTGCTACGGCCGCTGACCGCCGCCGAACTGTCGGACGGGACCCTTCGCTACCTGCTGCTCGTGGCCGCGCTGCTCACACCGCGACCGCCCTCGCTGATGGTGCTCAACGAACCGGAAACCAGCCTGCACCCCGACCTGTTGCCGGCCCTGGCGCGCTTGATCATCCGCGCTTCGGCCAGTTGCCAGGTCTGGGTCGTATCCCACGCCTCGCGCCTGATTGCCGCGCTGGAGCAGGACGAGCACTGCAATTGCATCGTGCTGGAAAAGGACTTTGGGCAGACCGGGATTGCCGGGCAGCGCGCGCTGGATGAGCCGGCGTGGCATTGGCCGGACTAGTCGGCGCCAGATAGACCGCCTTCGCGAGCAGGCTCGCTCCCACAGTAAACCTTCAGTGAACACAGAACTGTGAGCATATGAAAATCCATTGTGGGAGCGAGCTTGCTCGCGATGGCTATCGGAAGGTCACCTCAACAATCAGAGAATCACCCCTGCCACTTACCCCCCTCGACAATCACGCTCTCAGGCTTGGTGTCATCGCTCAGTTCCTTGCGCACATATTGGTCGTACAGCTTGAGCAGGTATTTCTCTTCCCCCAGCTTCGCCAACTCGGCATTGACCCAATCACGCAGCTCAACATTGCCCTTCTTCACCGCCGGTGCGATCGGTGCTTCGGCGCCCAGTGTCTGCTCGAGCACCCGATAGCCGGGGTTCTGCTTGGCCCAACTGAACAGCACCAGATTGTCCTGGGCATAGGCATCGCCACGGCCGTTGGCCAATGCTTGCAAGGACTCGGAATTTTTCTCGAACTTGAGCAGTTTCCAATCCGGGTGATTCTTGGTCAGCCAGATATCCGCCGTCGTACCGGTCGTGACAATGGTGGTGCGGGTCGCCAGGTCATCAAGGCTTTTCACCGTGCTGGCCTGCGGCACCAGCGCCTGTACCGCGACCTTCAGATTCGGGTTGGTGAACTCCACCGCTTCCTTGCGCTCCGGGGTCACGGTCATGTTCGCCAGGATCAGGTCGACCTTGTCACTTTGCAGGAACGGAATCCGGCTCGCCGGCTCGACCGCCACAAACTCGACCTTGTTTTCATCGCCAAGCAGGTCCTTGGCAAATCGACGACCGATGTCGGTATCGAAGCCGACATACCGCCCCGCCTCGTCGACAAAACCAAACGGCGGCTTGTCCGTAAAGACGCCGACGATCAGCTTGTCCCGCGCCTTGATTTTTTCCAGGTAGCCGGCTGGCGCGCTGCTCTGGCTGGCGGTGTTCGGCTTCGGCGGTTCTTCGGTTTTATTGCAGCCGGCCAGCAGCGCAACAGCGAGCAATGGCAATAGCAGCAGAGAAGACTTGGCAGTTTTCATGACAGTTCCAGTTCCTTTGTTTGAGTCGTGTTGGGTAGTGCGGCGACGTAGGAGAACTTCTCCAGGAACTGCTGCGCTCGTGCGGTTTGCGGGTTCGTAAAGAAAATCTCGGGAGGGTTTTGTTCAAGGATGCGCCCGGCATCCATGAACACAATGCGGTCAGCCACGGCACGGGCGAACGCCATTTCGTGGGTGACGATCAGTAGGGTCATGCCTTCGCGAGCCAGGCCCTGGATGACGTCCAGCACCTCCTTGACCATTTCCGGATCGAGGGCGGCGGTGACTTCATCGAACAACATGACCTTGGGGTTCATGCACAGCGAACGCACGATGGCGATGCGTTGCTGCTGGCCGCCAGAGAGCTGGCGCGGGAAGGCATCGCGCTTGTCCAGCAGGCCCACCCGCGCCAGCAGGGCTTCGGCCTGGGCGCGCGCTTCGCGGCGGTCGCGTTTTTGCACCTTGACCGGGCCGAGCAGCACGTTGTCGAGCACGCTCATGTGCGGGAACAAGTGGTAGCTCTGGAACACCATGCCGATCTGTTGCCGCACTTCGCGCCAATCGGTGCCTTTGTCCAGCAGCTCGCGTCCGGCAAATGCCAGGCTGCCACCGTGGGCCACTTCCAGGCCGTTAAGGCAACGCAGCAAGGTACTTTTGCCGCAACCGCTGGGGCCGAGGATGACAATCACTTCGCCAGTCTTCACGTGCAGGTCGATGCCGTCGAGCACCTGCTGTTCGCCGAAAAACTTGTTGAAACCCTTGAACTCGATCAATGCGCTCATGCTTGCGTCCAGCGCCGCTCCAACACGCGCGAGGCGGCCGAGAGCGGGTAGCAGATGAAAAAGAAAAACAGGAACAGCGCGCCGTAAATCAGCACGGATTCGTAGGTACGCTCGATGATCTGCTGGCCGACCTTGATCACGTCCACCACGCCGATCAGCACGGCCAGGGAGCTGGTCTTGATGATGCGGGTGTAGACGTTGATGGTCGGCGGCGTCATGCGCCTGAGCGCTTGTGGCAGCAGCACATGGCCGTAGAGTTGCGGCCCGTTCAGCCCAATCGACAAGCCCGCCTCCCGTTGGCCCCGCGGCAGCGAATGCAAGGCGCCGCGCACCACTTCGCCGACCTCACTGGCGCCCCACAACGACAACACCAGGACGGCACACCAGAAGCTTGGAATGCTCAGGCCGAAAAAAATCGGCAGACCGAAAAACAGCAGGTACAACCAGACCAGCACCGGAATCGCCCGAAACAGCTCCAGATAGACCCGCAGGACGGCGTCCAGCCACTTCACGCCCAATGTCCGCAACACGCCATAAAGCACGCCGCCAACAGTGCTGAAGGCGATTCCCAGAAAGGAAATCGACAAGGTTTGGACGGCGCCCTCGCCCAGTTGCGGCAACGACACCCACAGCAACTCAAGACCCGAACTGGCCATGCTGGAGCCTCCTTTCCAGACGGCTGAGCAACAGCGACAGCGGCAAAAACAGCAGCACGCAGATCAGCGTCAGCACGGCGAGCATTTCGTAGGTCTTGTAGTAGAGCGCGATGTAGCTTTTGGTGGTGTAGAGAATCTCCGGCACCGCCACGGCCGAGACCACGGTGGTCTCCTTCAGCAGGAAAATGAAATTGGCGAACAGTGACGGCAGGCTGAGGATTCCGGCCTGCGGCAGGATCACGTAGCGCAGCAATTGCCCGTGGGACAGCCCGATGGAGCGACCGGACTCCAGTTGCGCCTGGGGCACAGCATCCACGCCGGCCCGCAGCACTTCCGTGAGGTAGGCGCCGCCCAGGAAGGTCATGGTGATGATCGCCGCCGCAAACCCCGAGATCTTGATGCCCAGCACCGGCAAGGCGAAATAGACGAAGAACAGCTGGATAAGCAGCGGTGTGTTGCGGGCCAGTTCCACATACAACCCCACCAGGCGTTGCAGATAAGGCGTGCGCAGCACCAGGATCGTCGCGTTGACCAGCGCCACCAGCAGCGACGTTACGATGGCGATAAGACCGACCTGCAGCGTCACGCCCACAGCCTTGAGAAACGCCGGGAGGGTGCTGAGGATAAAAGCGTAATCGAAGTTCATTGAAGATCCTGGACGCCACTGGGTAAGCGGCGGTGATGCGGTCCATGGGCAGCGGATGACTGCTCGCAGGCACTGACTTTATAGGTATAAGAAGTAGAATTTAAATACCGTTAAAGCATATTAATATCACACAAAAAACTATCTTCGGATTTGCCGGAAAGGACAAAGACGACTATTTTCCTTGCGCCGCAGGGAGGATCCTTTCGACATCCCCTCACCATTACAAGGAAGAAAAAAATGGCTGACGTGAAAGTGCCACAGCGACTGGAACCGCAGGAAATAGTCAAATTATTGGTGGCGTTGCGCCGGGCGTTGAAGACCAGAATGGCCTGATTTTCGCCTTTGATCTTGTGGCGAGGGAGCTTGCTCCCGCTGGCCTGCGTAGCAGGCCCCCAGCCGTCCTTCATGCAGATCGCATTAGCGGGTTTTGCGACTGCTGCGCAGCCGAGCGGGAGCAAGCTCCCTCGCCACAGGTAATCCTGTCCCTGACCCAAGCAATCTTTCGAGCATAAAAAACGCCGACGCTGTATCAGCCGTCGACGTTTGAAACCGTAACAGGGTTTACCGCGCGAATCAGAACGCCGGCAGTACCGCGCCGCTGTACTTCTTCTCGATGAACGCCTTCACTTCCGGGCTGGTCAGGGCCTTGGCCAGTTTCTGGATGGCGTCGCTGTCCTTGTTGTCCGGACGGGCGACCAGGAAGTTAACGTAAGGCGAATCCGAACCTTCGATCACCAAAGCGTCCTTGGCCGGGTTCAGGCCTGCTTCCAAGGCGTAGTTGGTGTTGATCATGTCCAGGTCAACCTGATCCAGCACGCGCGGCAACATGGCCGATTCCAATTCCTTGAACTTGAAGTTCTTCGGGTTCTCGGCGATGTCTTTCGGCGTCGCCAAGGCGTTTTTCGGATCCTTGAGTTTGATCAGGCCAGCCTTCTGCAGCAGGATCAGGGCCCGGCCGCTGTTGCTGCCTTCGTTAGGGATGGCGATGGTTGCGCCGTCCTTCAGCTCAGCCAGGCTCTTGACCTTTTTCGAGTAGCCGCCAAACGGTTCGACGTGCACGCCGATTACGGTTACCAGATCAGTGCCTTTGCCTTCGTTGAAGCTCTTGAGGTACGGCAGGGTCTGGAAGTAGTTGGCGTCCAGGCGCTTTTGGTCAACCTGTACGTTGGGTTGAACGTAGTCGGTAAAAACCTTGATCTCCAGGTCCACGCCTTCTTTGGCGAGGGCTGGCTTGATCAGCTCAAGGATTTCGGCGTGGGGTACCGGGGTGGCTGCGACGACCAGCTTCTCTGCGGCCTGGACCAGGCCCGAGGTGAGGGCTGCCGCCAATGCGGTGAACAATAGAACCTTTTTCATGCGGTGTCCTTATCGAAAATCACAGGCGTCATGGACGACGGCCAGAAGTAAAGTGCCAGCGAAGTGCTATCGCTGGCGTGATGCGCAAGATACCGATAATTTTTATGCCTTAACAATATCTTTTATTCAAGTTCATATTCATTTTACTCATATACGAAAACCGTAGATTTTGGTTGCGAGGGAGCGGGCACCTTCGCCGCCGTTGAACGGGTCCGGTCTAGAGCGTTTGGCTCAATTGAACGAGCAACGCTTTAAGGGCCAGGCGTTCGGTTTCCGAGCCCTGGGCGATAACCTGCGCCACCTGGCCGTCGATCAGTCCCAGGGCCGATGGCCGGGAGGGCAGATTCAAATGCTCCGGCAAAATCTCGTTTCCCGTGCTCACCAGCAATGCGAAGTGAATGACGTTTTCCAACTCGCGTGTATTGCCCGGCCAGCTGTGCCGTTCGAGGGCATGCTGCGCCGCTTCGCTGATCAGCGGCACCGTCAAACCAAGCCGCTGGCTGTAGATGCCCAAGAAGTATTCGGACAGGGACAGGATGTCGCCCACTCTTTCGCGCAAGGCCGGCAGCTCAAGCTGACCCTCGCAAAGGTAGTGGTAGAGCCGATCATGGAATTTTCCAGCCGACACCGCTTGCGCCAGATCGATACTGGTGGCCGCGACCAGACGTACGTCCACCGGACTGGGCTGGTGCGCACCAACGCGAGTGACTTCATGGTTCTCCAGGGCCGCCAGCAATTTGATCTGGATCGGCAACGGCAAGTCGCCAATCTCGTCCAGGTAAAGCGTGCCGCCGTTGGCCGAGCCGAACCACCCCGCCCGGCTGCTGGCTGAACCGCTATGGCTGCCAGCGGCGTAGCCAAACAACTCGGCATCGGCGTAAGTAGGGCTGATGGCGCCGCAATTGACTGAGACGAACAACCCGCCCCGATTGCTTTCGCGGTGGATGTGCCTGGCCAACAGCTCCTTGCCGGTGCCGGTTTCGCCGCGGATCAACACCGAGACCGAGCGCGGTGCCAATCGCTCCAGCTCCTGGCGTAACTGCCGCGAACGTGGGTCGACGAAAACCAGCGCCTTGGCGCGGATGCTCAGAGGGCTTTTTTCAGAGTCGGGAAAGGTCAGCAATGGCTGGCCAAAGGTTTCGTGCAAGGTCATGGCAGGCTCCCGCCCAAACCGCCGGGAGACGGAGGGCACTAAAATTCAGGCACGACGCAGGGCGTGATGCTCCATGCGCGTTTGCAGGCGGTAGAGATAAGCGAAACCCTGCTCCCAACGCTGATGTCCGGATTTCACATTGATATGCCCGGCCCCCGCCAGAATCCCGGCCTCGGCTCCCCAGTTGCGTGCAAGCTCCAGCGCACGCGGGGCACTGACTGCCGCGTCGTTGTCGGAACTGACCACTTGGCTGGGGAATGGCAGCAGGTTCGTCGGGATCGGCGCGAAATTGCGCAACGCCGGGGCGCAGGCCGGCCGCTCCACATCCGCCGGTGCCACGAGCAACGCGGCGCGCACCTGTCGTAACAGCTGCACCGGAGCTGTAGCAGCCCAATGGGCAACCGTGATGCAACCCAGGCTGTGCGCGATGAGAATCACCGGCGTGCTGTCAGCGGCGATGGCTTCTGCCAGCGCGGCGACCCAATCTTCTCGGCGTGGCGTCAACCAGTCAGCCTGTTCGACCCGGGTGCTATTGGGCAGGCTGGCCTGCCAGTGGGTTTGCCAATGATTGTCTGGCGATCCTTGCCAGCCCGGCACAATCAGGTAGCGAATCGATTCGTTGCGCATGGGGCTCTCCTGCGTATCTGTTTGCGAACGAGTATAAGGAGGAGAGCTGCATTGCTTAAGGAATAAGAAGCTATTTATTAAGGCTTAAATAGCATAACTGATCAGCCCATGGGGAAGCGCGCTTGCTCGCGATCTGTTGTGTCTGGCATCGGCACTGATTGATAGGCCGCTAGCACAAGTATTGCAGCATAAGCCTCAACCACTTCGGCCCTTGCGCAGCAGCACGTCGAGCTGATCCACCACCACCGCCCAATCGGCATCTTCGAGAATTTCATCACGCAGCAATTGCCGCTGGCTCTCGTTCCAGAAGAAAGCGTCGGCCAGATGCAATTCGGGCTTGAGCGGCGAGTGGCTGGCGATGAATTGATCAATGCTGACGGCGTCGTCGGGCAGGCCGAGTTGTTTGAAAAGCGCGGGAAGGTTATGGATCGGGGTTTCCATGCGAAACTCCTGAGCATGAAAGGATCGGCTGGGGGACTCTCGCAGTCTAGTCCTTTGAAGCGAACGCTGGACCCTTTGTGGCAAGCGCCTTCACCGCAGAAGCGGGATCGCCTGGACTACAACGATCTCAACGCTTCATAGGGTGCCTGCGCGTAACACCTGACCCGCTCATGCAACAGTGCCGAAGCCTCCCGGCGCTTGTCCTCGCTGTCGCCAGTGAACGCCTGCGCCGGCTGCTTGGCATGCTGCCCCACTTTTGCGAACACTCGCCTGCGTTGCTCATCATCAAGCCGGAAAAACGCCGCCAGCCTTCCCGTCATCGCCTCGGGCAGTTCGGTGTAGTCCACCGCCATTGCGGCAAATGCCTGGCAGTGCTCCAGACCCGTCGCCAACAAACGGCCCACCCGGCGCGAGATGAAATCTTCCTGGCTGACGAAGGGTAATTCATCGTCGAGCACGCTCGCCCCGATCAACCCCGGCACCATGTGCATGCCAGGGCGGCGCAGATGGGAGACGGCAATTTCCAGCGGATCGCGGTACAGGAACAGCCGAGGCGTATCGGGAAAACATTCGCGCAACAGCGCCAATTCGCCGATGTTCCAGGCGTCGAGCTTGATCACCAGCCGTTGCTCCCCACCTCGACGGCGCTGCCCATAGGCCGACACCAAGCCCTTGAGCGCCACGCGCCGTCCGGCAGGCGGCAAATCACTGCGCAGCAGCGCATCCAGGGGCGGCGGCTCCGAGATGACGATGTGGTCATCCAGTTGGGCGAGCATCTGGCTGATCAGTGTCGAGCCGCATCGGGAGGCATGGAAGATGAATGCGCTGGGCGCCAGGCCGGGGCTCTGTCGCTGCCATTGGCCCAGGACGTCCAAGGGTGTCTGGCGGCGGAACACCAGGTTGAAGGGCACGCGCAGGGCTTCTTCCACGGCATCGCCGAAGAACGGCTGCGACAGTCGTCGGTCACCGAACCAGCACCAATCGACTCGCCACTCACCGGCCTCCTGCCACACGCGGATCGGCAACCAGCCATCCAGCCTCAGGGCTTGCACTGGTCACTCCATTGTCGGCGACCGTGGCGCATGGCAGCCCGCAATTGCTCCCGGGTGAAATGCAGCCCTTGTTCCGCCCCGAGCGTCAGCACGGTTTCAACGAAAGTATCCAGGTCATGAAGGCCTTGCAATGCGCTGGCAAGCTGAGGATCGACCTCCACGCAATGCTGGAAACGGGCCAGGTCGCTTTGCCCAACGACGGCTTCGGGTGTACTACGCAGCCCCTCGGCTATCTGCTGGTCCAACCATGGCCCGGGGCGACAATCGAGCACCAGATGGATTCGCGCCTGGTCGCCTTGATTGGCAACGCGATGAGGACGCGCCAGATCGAGAAACCAACATTCGCCCACCTGCATCGCAATGATCTGCCCGTCCAGCCAGAACGTAACCCCCGGCGAGCTCAGCAGCGGAACGTGCAGGCGCAGGTCGGCGTCCGGACCGCCCAGGTCATAGTCGCGATGCTCATGGATGAAACCACCCGGGCCCAACCGCAACAGGCGGGCCGAGACGATATCCAGAGGCCAATCGGCCAATGCTTCTTGCCAGCGACCATCCTCTGACCAGGGCACGCGGTACACGGGCTTACCGTGCCCGGGCGACAGCTCGGTCAAGGCATCGGCAGCCGAAATCAACGCCACGCCACTCCAATCACCGCTGTGATAGGCAGTGTTGAAATGCCCTCGCCAACGCTCGTCCTTGACGGCTGCCAGCGCCTGCAACAGCAACGGCAGGTTCACCGTGACGGGCAGGCGGGAAAACGCCGGGCGCGTCATGGCTGTGCCCGGTTATTGAGTCATCGTGGCTGTTTTCGGCAGCGTGATATCGCCCTGCGCCCAGGCTGCTTCGCGATTGGCCAACGCAGTGGCAATCGACTGCACTTCGGTGGACTGCACCTCGTTCGGCAATGGGTCGAGGCCGGCACTGGCGAAGATTTGTCCGTAGGCGTTGCGCAGGTCGGCATAGGCCAGGTCCCGCCGCAGGTCCGCCTGCAAGGTATTCAGCTCGCCCTGGATCAAGTCCAGTTCGCCAATACCCGCAGCCTGGTGACGGCTACGCAGTTGACCGACGATTTGCCCATCGATGTCCGACAGCTCCTGGCTGGTCTTGAACTGGCGCAGCGCTTCGCGGTAGTTGGCGTTGGCAACGTATAGCTGCGCCAACACGGCGATCGACATCGCCTGGCGCCGTGCCGCCGCGACTTCTTCACCGGCCTTGGCCACGTCGATAGCCGCTGGAGCGGAGATGACATTGAACAGGTTCCAGGTGACTTTGACGCCGTAGTCGGCCCAGCCCTGCTCCACCAGGAACGAGTTGCTGTCGTAATGCCCGCCGGCGGAAAATTCCAGCCCCGGCAGCAAGCGCAACATGGCCTTGCGAGTTTCCGCCGCAGTGATGCGGGTCTGGTAGTCCTGCTCGCGCAGTTCCGGCCGGCTGGCCAGCGCTTCCTGTTCGAGGCGAGCCAAATCGACCTTGAGTTCCGGGATGGCGTACTCATCCTGGGTCGCCAGGGTCAGCTCGGTGCCCAACGGCAGATTGATCAGGGTCGCCAGTTCGGTCTTGGCCAGGGACAAGGCCCGGCGCTGTTCTTCCAACTGACGGGTCGCCTGTATCAGCGAGCGCTGGTAACCCAAGGCCTGCACCGGGTCGCCGATGCGCTGCTCGCTCATGCTCTGGCTGTTGCCTCGCGCCGCCTCGACCCGGGCCATCAGGCTGTCGATCTGCTTGAGCAAACGTTCGGCGGCCATGGCTCGCCAGTAGGCCGAGCGCACGTCCTGGACGATGGTATTGATCACCTTGCGCCGGCGTTCCTGCACGATCAATCTTTGGTCACCGGCCTGCTTGGCGCTGATGTAGCTGACGCCAAAATCGAGCACGTTCCAGACCATGGTCAGGTCCGCCACTTCGCGGTCGCGGTCTTGGGAGGTCGACGGTTCCAGGGACTGGGTGCCGGTTTCCACGCTCTGGCTGCTGGAGGCGCTGACGTTGTTACGCCCCACATAACCGGCATCGAGGGCCATGCGCGGCAGCATGTCGAAGCTGGCGAGGTCCAGCTGACGCTTGGCCAGGGCCTCTTCCATGATTTTCAGGCGGCCTTCGAGGTTGTACTTCACCGCGCGGGCCATGGCCTGGTGCAGCGTCAGCGGACCACTGAGGGGCTCCTGGTCCTTGTACATATTCTGCAGGTCGTTCCGGGCGCGCTGTTCGCTGGTGCTTCGATCGATCGGCTCGCTGGTGACCGCACAACCGCTGATCACCAACGCCAGCAAACTCACACCGAATAACTTCTGACTTCTATTCATCCCTGGATTGCCCCTGGCTACCGTATTTTTTATGGAATTCTCAGGCCAGCGCTTGGCTGGTGCCGGCCTGTTTCAAAGCCGTCGCGAGGCTGTCCACCTGGCGTTGTTCTGTGTCTTTGAGCTGCTGCAACTGCTGGCCCAAGGTCGGAGCGCCAAATACGCCGCGCAGGCCTTGGGAGGCATCGCCCCCCGTTATCGACCGGTTCTCGAAGGCATCCAGCGACTCGCCATCGGAACCCGTGTCCTGGTTGAACAAACTAGAAATCGTGCTGCTGCCAAACACGCCGCCGTCGCCGCCGCCAAAACCCAGGAACCCTTGGCCCGAGCCGTCCCCGCCGGCGTCACTGCTGAAAACCTGGGCGATATAGCTGGGCGCCAACTCGCCACGGTTGATGAAGATATCCCCGATGGGCCGAAGACCACCGCCCACGTCCCGTTGCTCGAACAGCGGCGGGAAGCCCAGCGGCGACCCCAAGTCGCCGGTTGGTGGGTTGAAAATGATTGGTTGCAAGGGCACCTCGGACGACGGGATGGCTGTGACCGGATCCGAGATCAGGAACTCTGGCGGTGGCTTCACATCGTTGGCCACCACGGTGTCGATCGCATAGTTGTTGGACACCGACACGCTTGACCCGGCGTTGCCCGACAGATCGCTGACGTTGCTGGTATCCAGGGCGATAAAGTTGCTCGGGTCGGTGAGGTCCACCGACGGAGTGAAGGTCGCTGTCCAGGTCTTGCCGCCGTCGTTGCTGCTCAGGTTGCTCAGTTCGCCGTTGGTGACGCTCAGGTCCGACAGGTCGAAATCCGTCACCGCCTCGCTGAAAGTGAACGTGACCTGGGTCGTCTGGCCCACGCCCAGGCTCGGATTGGCCACCACGATGGTCGCGGTCGGCCGGGTGGCGTCGAGGGCGTAGTTGGCGGAGATGGCAATGCCGACACCGGCATTGCCGGCGCTGTCCTGCACGTTACTGGCATCCAGCAAGATCAAATTGGTGGCGTCGTTGATACCCGCTGTCGGCGTCAGGGTCGCCGTCCAGGTCAGGCCGCCGTCAACGCTGGCGAGGTTGGACAGCACGCCATTGGCGACGCTGAGGTCCGACAAGTCGAAGCCGGACACCGCCTCGGTGAAGCTGATGGTCACTGTCGTGGTCTGGCCAATGCCCAGGGACGTATCGCCCACCACGATGGTGGCGCCCGGACGCACGGTGTCGACCGCGTAGTTGTTGGAATTGACTATGCTGACACCGTCATTGCCCGACACGTTTGACACACCGCTGGTGTCCAGGCTGATCAGGTTGCTGGTGTCGGTGACGTTGCTTGCCGGGGTAAACGTTGCCGTCCAGGTGACGCCGCCGTCGGTCGAGGACACATTGCTCAGCGTCCCGTTGCTGACGGTTAGGTCGCTGTTGTCTAAACCGCTCACCGCTTCAGAGAACGTGATCGTCACCAGTGACGTTTCGCCTACGCTCAGCGCTGGATCGGCCACCACGACGGTGGCGGTCGGCACGCGGGTCTCAACGGCGTAGTTGGCCGAATTGGTGGTACCGGTACCGGTGTTGCCGGCCCCATCGCTCACACCGGTGTTGTCGAGGACGATCAGGTTGGTGGTGTCGCTCACGCCCAGGGTCGGGGTAAACGTGGCAGTCCAGGTCAGGCCGCCGTCGCTGCTGCTCACGGCGCTCAAGGTGCCGTTGGCAACGCTCAAGTCATCATTGCTGAAGCCGCTCACCGCCTCGCTGAACGTTATGGTCACCTGGGCGGTTTCGCCCGGCCTCAATGATGAATCACTCAGCACGACAGTGGCGGTAGGGCGCTGGGTATCGAGCGCGTAGTTGTTGGAGACGGTCGCGCCGACGTTGCCATTGCCCGCCAGATCGATGATGCCGCCGCTATTGAGGGAGATCACGTTGCTGCTGTCGTTGATCCCGTTGGTGGGCGTAAGGGTCGCGGTCCAGGTGATACCGCCGTCGCTGCTGCTCAGCCCGGAAATCGTACCGTTGGCGACCGTCAGGTCCGCGGCGGTGAATGCGGTCACCGCCTCGCTGAAGGTGATGGTGACCAGCGACGTCTCGCCGGCACCGATGGCCGTGTCGGCCACGACAATGGTCGCGGTGGGTCGCACCGTATCCACCGCGTAATTGTTGGAGTCGGTGGTGCCGACACCCGCGTTGCCCGCCACGTTGATCACGCCGGTGTTGTCCAGGGTGATTACGTTGGTGGTATCGGAAATGCTGACGCTCGGCGTGAACGTGGCTGTCCAGGTAACACCGCCGTCGACACTGCCGACATTGCTCAGGGTGCCGTTGCTGACGGTCAGGTCACTGTTGTCGAAACCGCTCACCGCCGAGTTGAAGGTGATGGTCACGGTCGTGGTTTCGCCGATGCCGAGGGTGCTATCGGCAATCACGACGGTCGCTGTCGGCACGTTGGTATCGACTTGGTAATTGTTGGAACTGCTGGTGCCAGTGCCGCTGTTACCGGCCCCGTCCGCCACGCCGGTGTTGTTCAGGACGATGATGTTGGAGGTATCGCTCACCCCAAGGGCCGGCGTGAAAGTAGCGGTCCAGGTGATGCCGCCATCGCTGCTGCTCACTGCGCTCAACGTGCCGTTGGCCACGCTCAGGTCCGAATTGTCGAAACCGCTGACCGCTTCGGAGAAGGTGATGGTCACCAGGGAGGTTTCGCCGACGCTCAGCGCGGTATCGGCGATCACGATGGTGGCAGTTGGGCGCTGGGTGTCCACGGCGTAATTGTTGGAGTCGGTGGTGCCACTGCCAGTATTGCCCGCGCCATCCACCACGCCCGTGTTGTTGAGGGTGATCAGGTTGGTGGTGTCGGTGACGCCCGCCGATGGCGTGAAGGTCGCCGTGTAGGTGATGTTGTCGCTGGTGCTCAGGCCACTCAGGCTGCCGTTGGTGACGCTCAGGTCGGCCAGGGTAAAACCGGTCACCGCTTCGCTGAAGGTAATCGTCACCACCGAGGTTTCGCCTGCGCCAACGGCCGAGTCGGCGACCACGATCGTTGCAGTCGGACGCGCGGTGTCGATGGCGTAGTTGTTGGAATCGGTGGTGCCGCTGCCCGTATTGCCCGCCGCGTCAGTCACGCCGGTGTTATCCAGGGTGATGAGGTTGCTGGTGTCGCTGATGCTGGCGGTTGGCGTCAGCGTCCCGGTCCAGGTGATGCCGCCGTCGCCGCTGCTCAGGCCGATAACCGTGCCGTTGGCGACCGTCAGGTCAGCGGCGGTAAAGCCTGTCACTGCTTCGTTGAAGGTGATGGTCACCAGAGACGTTTCGCCGACGCTCAGCGAGGTATCGCTGACAACGATGCTGGCGGTGGGACGCTGGGTATCAACTGCGTAGTTGTTGGAGCTGGTGGTGCCGCTACCGGCATTGCCCGCCGCGTCCGATACACCGGTATTGGCCAGGACAATCAGGTTGGTCGCGTCGCTGATAGTGGCGCTCGGTGTGAGCGTCGCGGTCCAGGTGATGCCGCCATCGCTGCTGCTCAGTCCACTCAACGAGCCGTTGGCAACCGTCAGGTCCGCCAAGGTGAAGCCGGTAACGGGCTCGCTGAAGGTAATCGTCACCTGGGACGTTTCACCGATGTTCAGTGAGGTATCGGCCACCACGATGGAGGCGGTCGGGCGCTGTGTGTCGATGGCGTAGTTGTTCGAGTCGGTGGTGCCGCTGCCGATGTTGCCGGCCAGGTCGGTAATGCCACTGTTGGTCAGCGTGATCAGGTTGCTGGTGTCAGTGACACTGGCGCTCGGCGTCAGCGTTGCGGTCCAGGTAATGCCGCCGTCGCTGCTGCTCAACCCGGTGACCGCACCGTTGGCGACCGTCAGGTCGGCGCTGGTGAAACCGCTCACCGCCTCGCTGAAGGTGATGGTCACCAACGAGGTTTCGCCCGCGCTCAACGCGGTGTCGGCGACCACGATGGTGGCGGTCGGGCGTTGCGTGTCGATGGCGTAATTGTTGGAGTTGGTCGTCCCCACGCCGGCGTTGCCATTGAGGTCCGCCACGCCGGTGTTATTCAACACAACGAGATTGGAGGTATCGGTGACCGCCGCGTCCGGCGTCAACGTGGCCGTCCAGGTGATACCGCCGTCGCTGGTGCTCAGGCCGCTGAGCGAGCCATTGGCCACAGTCATGTCGGCCGTGGTAAAGCCGGAGACCGCCTCGGAGAAGGTGATGGTGACCGTCGACGTCTCGCCAATCCTGAGGGCCGTGTCGCTCACCACGATGGACGCCGTGGGCGCCACGGTGTCGTTGACCACGTAATTGTTCGAGTCGGTGGTGCCCACGCCGGTATTGCCCGCCAGGTCGGCCACACCGGTATTGTTCAGGGTGATGATGTTGGTGGTGTCGGCGATGTTGCTGGCCGCCGTCAAGGTGCCGGTCCAGGTGATGCCGCCGTCGCCGCTGCTCAAGAGGCCAACGGTGCCGTTCTGCACCGTCAGGTCCGCCGCGGTGAGGCCCGTTACGGCCTCGGAGAAGGTGATGGTCACCGTCGTCGTGCCACCGGAGTTCAGGTTGGTATTGGCCACCACGACGGTCGCGGTAGGCGGTGTCTCATCCGGTACATAGTTGGTATTGATGGTGCCGCCGTCACCGTAGACGTTGGCCACCGATGCCGGTGACACGCCGGCGCTGCCGGCACTCGTCCCACCCACACCACTGCCGCCGACGTTGCCGGCCAGGGCCGTGAAGTTGGCGGCGGTGATCAGGATCGTGCCTTTGTTCCAGATGGCGCCAACACCAACGCCGCCCGCACCGCCCGCCTGCGTGTAACCCCCACCGGCGCCACCACCGCCACCGCCACCGCCGGCACCGACGTTATTGGAGATAACCGAGTTGCCAATGACGCGCAGGGTCGCGCCGGTATCGTTATAGATACCCCCGACCGCGCCGCCACCTGCCCCACCGATGTCGTCATAACCGTCGCCACCGCCACCGCCACCGATGGACAAGCCACCGCTGCTGGCCGTGCCGCCGGCCGAACCGGTGCTGTAACCCGGATAGGCCGCACCGCCCGCACCACCCGTGGTGGAACCGCCACGCCCGCCGATGTTGAAGAAGCCGCCGCCCGCGCCACCCTGCCCGGCCGAGCCATTGGAACCCGTGGCGTTGAGCGTATCGCCGCCCTTGCCACCGATACCGCTACCGACCGCACCACCGCCACCACCGCCACCACCGGCGTATTGCGGCGTCACGCCACCGCCACCACCACCGCCAGACGCGGCGTTGGCGGTGACCGTGACGTTGCGCAGGGTCAGGGTGCCGGCGTTGTAGATACCACCGCCCTGGGAAACCAGTGCATCGTCGCCGCCATTGCCGCCGTTACCCGCCGCCATGCCCCGAGTGATCACCAGCCCATCGAGGGTTGCCGTCGTGCCGGCCGTCACGTTGATGATCTGGGTCCGGTATTGGCCATCCAGGGTCACGTCGGCAACGTTGTCGTTGTTGAGATCGCCATCGATGGTGACGTTCTTGTTGACCACCAGCACCGACGTCAGCCCGACGGTCATGGTGTTATTGAACGTGACGATGTCGCCGTTCTGTGCGGAGGCCAGGGCCGCACGCAGGGAACCGACGCCGGTGTTGAGGTTGTTGGTGGCGGTCCAGGTGGCCAGGCCCCATTGGTACTCGCTCATGGCCTTGCTCGACAGCACGTTGGCGCTTTCGATGGTGCCGGTGGCGATTTCCAGGTTCCAGTCGCCGCCCAGGCCGGTGCGGTCGTCGGAAGCGGCCACGTCTCGGCCGGTGAGCTGCGCCAGCGAATTGACCAGGCTCATGCCGCGGTCGCCTTCGGCGGTGTAGCAGCCGTAGATCAGGATATCGCCGCCGGCGTTCATGTCCTGGCCGATCTGCGCCAGCACCTCGGCGCGGGCCTGGACGTTGTCCGCCGACAGGTAGCTGTTGCCCAGCCACAAGTCACCGGCGTTGCCGTGGGCGATGATCTGCACCGAGCTGACGCCCTGGTGCGTGTCCAGGTAATCGGCGATCTGTTGCAGGCCGTCCTTGGTGGCATCCAGTTGCACCACCTCGGTCCCGGGGGCCACGCCTTGCAGCAGGCTGCCAGCGTCCTTGACCCGTGAATCGACGAACACCACGGACTTGCCCGGGACGGCGGCCTCGGTGGCATCGGCCTGGCCTTGGGGAACATGGGTGTCGGAAGGCTGGTCCGCGGTGGGCGTCTTGGCCGCCTCGGCAGTCGGTTGCGCGTCCGATTGCGCCGCATCGGCCACGGTGGCCGCCACCGCGCCGTCGAACAGCATTCGCGGTTCCAGAGACATGATCATTGGCGATGCCAGGGGTTGCGTGCTCTCGGTTACCCGCGATTTGCCTTTGCTCCACCACATGACGATCACCTGGACTCGAACTTATTCAACACGCCAATGAAAAAAAAACCGCGATCAGCTGACCGCGGCGTCGGTTTTCATACGAATGACATTCGCCGCGCTGGCTGCGCCATCGCGCCAGAACGACAACTCGGCATACTTCTCGAACAGATCCGGCGGCAGCAAGGTCCGCCGGGCTTGCGGCGCAACCTTGGGCTTGACCTTGTGCAGGCCGGCGACGCCCAGGGCCTGGTCGAAGGCCGGCGCGTCGTAGGTCAAGTGATTGAAATCGTGCTCGAACCAAGGCTCGCCGATGAACTCGTAGACCAGCCGCATGACCCGCTCGGGCGCCTGGCTCAACAGGTCGTAGTCAACGATCAGCAACGACTCGGCGTTCTCGCCGTAATAGGCTTCCTTGAGCGCTGTCCAGGCGAACCCCACCAGGCGATTGCGCTGGGCCAGGGTTTCGCAACGGCTGTAGACGGTGTTGCGCTCGTCATCGTCGTTGAACAGCTTGGTGTTCTCGAAGGGATTGGCGCGGTAGAGCCGCTCCAGGCTATCGAGGATCCAGGCGACGTTGCGCACGCAAGCGATGGTCTTGGCCTGGGGAAACAGGTCCTGCAAGGCCGGCAAGCGGGCGCACCATTGACGGTTGGTGTCGAAGATGACCGGTTTGTCGGCCTTGTCGGCGTAGTAGGAATCGAAGAGGCCACGCAACAGGCGACGGCGCAGATCAGTGTCGATCACCGAGCCGAATTCGCTGCCGGCGCTGCATTGCTGCAGGACGCTGCTGAACAGCGTACCGACAGGGCTGGTCATGCCGGCATGGAAGCGCGGATTCTGCAACAGGATGGCAGAAAGCAGGGTCGAGCCAGAGCGCGGTAAACCGGAAATAAAGTGAAACTGCGGCAATCCCTTCACCTTGTATTTAGTCCCTTCGTAGCCGAAGCGTAGCCGACAACAAAAATTTCGCCTAGTAGTGTTTTGCCATCAGGCGCGCCGAAAACCGTAAAGAAGATGGACGGTATCGAGGCGTCGAAACGCTGAATCGGTTAAGCGGAACGAAGATTTTTTTCACCCCCTCCGCCCGGCGAAATCAGACATCCCCGTCTACGCTCAGCCGTGCGTGACCAGGCCAGGGAACGAAGGAGTCGGGCTGATCGCACTCTTGTCCTTTTTGTGCCGGGCACCCGCAGACCAATAACCTGAGGGATGAGGAATCTATGGAAGTATTCATCGGCACGATCCAGTCATTCGCCTTCAACTTCGCACCCAGGGACTGGGCGCTGTGCAATGGGCAGACGCTGTCCCTTGCCCAATACCAGACCTTGTTCGCCTTGATCGGCGTGACGTACGGCGGCAACGGACAAACCACCTTCATGCTGCCCAACCTACAGGGCCGCATGCCCGTCGGCCAAGGCGACGGACTGGGCCTGACTCCCCGGGTGATCGGCGAAGTCGCCGGCACGGAAAACGTCACCGCAACGCTGAACAACCTGCCCAACCACACCCATGCATTGACCGGCATTACCGCCGCCACCACCTTGCAACTGGCGAACCCGGCCAGCAATCCGGTGAACACGCCGACGCCCACCCATTCATTCATCGGCACCTCGGGCACCGGGCCCGGTTCAGCGGCAATCTACTCCGATCAACAGGGCGCTTCGCCAGTGCCGTTGCAAGGCGTCAGCACCACCGTGAGCGGCACGGTATCCCCCACCGGCGGCAACATGCCCATGGCAATCATGAACCCGTTCCTGGCCATCAACTTCAGCATCGCGCTGCAAGGTTATTTTCCATCCCGCAACTGACAATCCGCCGGAAGGCCTTGGCCTTCCGGCCTTTGGGAGCATCGACATGCTGCAACAGGTTCATAGCCGCCATTTCCAACCGCTGCTGGGCCAGACCGGCAGCCTGACCCTGCCTGACGGCAGATGCCTGCCGGTGCGTTTCGACACCCTGGACGAAGCACCCAGGGCGAAAATGCCCAGCAGCGAACGCATGCCGTTCAGCGTTGAGTTCAACAGCCTGCAAGGCACAGACTTCGTCGATGGGCTCTGCGCACTGGATGTGCCGGAACTGGGAAGGCTCGAAGGGGTTTTCGTATCGCGAATACCACCGATGGGGCGGGATCCGTCGGTGGGTTATTTCTACATCGCGTTCAACTGACGGGACGCGCTCCCACACGCAAATGGCGCCGCTCAGTTTCCTTTCGGATACCACACCAATCGCTCTGCCGCCGGGTTGCGCTCTTGCACCTCAAAACCCAGCGCCAGGTAATGTTTGCGGGCGTGGGGGTTGCTGGCCCAGACCACGGTCGCCACCGGGCATCGGATCTGTTGCGCCGCCTTCTGCACCCCTTGCAATACCGCTCGGCCATAACCTTGCCCACGGGCCTGTGGAATGAAGGCCAGGTAGAGCACGCGAATTTCATTGGGGCCGAAATCCGTACTCAAGGCCCCGATGGCGCTGCCGAGTTTTTCCACGACGTAATGCATGGCGTTGGGGAAGTTCTCGCCCAGCCCTTGCTCCTGCACCTGGAACTGTTGCGCGATGATTTGCTGCACCTGCTCATGCTCGCCATCGATCCATTGCAGATCCGGTCGCGCCGCCTGGTACAGGCCCTGCAAGAACGGACCATCGCTGACCCGTGATGGACGCACCACCAACCCCTCTGCCGCCACTGAATCCATGCTCGCTCCCTAGAACCCGCTTTCCCTGACACCCAACGCCGCCACCCGACGCCAGGCCGCTCCCAATACCGATTCACCCTGCCCCTGCAACACCACCACGCCACGCAACGGCTGGGCCGGGGCGGGCGTCCCGTCGAGGGCGCTCAAGCGAACCCCATACTGCGCCTGCACCGGCTCGGCTCGCTGTTGCGAATCACGGCGCACGGCGATGGGGCCGTGGTGGTCGGACGTCAACGCCTGTTGCTCGACCCAGGCTACGCCGTTGGCGTCGATTTCGTTGAGCTGCACCGCAATCGAGGCGTGCATCGGATCGTCAGCAATAAACCGTCCCATGGCACCCGGCGCGACCCTCCAGAGCTCGGCTTCGGTGAGGTAGCCGCGCAAGCGTGAGTCATCCTGCACCACTCGAGCCAGGGGTTGGGTGGGCGACAGCCAGCGCCCGGCTTGCAGATCCGTCAGCAGGTCGCGTACTTGTCCGGCGTGGGGCGCGCGCAACAACAGGCGCTCACGCTGAGCGACCAGGCCCCGGTATTCGGCCACTGCTTCGGCCAGTTGCTGTTCGACGATACCGGCATCGGCGGCGGTTTCGCTGCGGCCGGCCTGGCGGCGCATCTGCAACTGTTGGATCTGGATTTCCCGGCGCACGATGGCCAGGCGCGACGCCATGTCCGGCGACTCCAGCTCGATCAACACATCGCCCTGGGCCACGACCTGGCCGTCATGGACATTGACCTGCTTGACCCGCGCCGCCACCGGCGCATGCAAGGCGCTGGCACGGCCGGCTTCCAGCATGGTCGGGACCTCCACCGCGCTGCGCCAAGGCAACAGCAGGACCAGCAGCAACACCAGCAGCACCAAGCCAGTCAGCAACACACGAGGGCGATGAGCCTGCTCGCGGCGGTTCCACCATTGCCGTCCTTCACTCACGATAGGCATGAAAATGAACCAGACCAATTCCACCATCATCAGGAAAATGCCCAGCACCTTGAAGAACAGGTGATAGACCGCCAGGGCGATACCGAGGAACAACGCCGCGCGCCACAGCCAGGCGCCATAGCCCCACACCAACAAGCGCCGGCGCATCTTCGGCGACCATGGCTCCGGCGCCGCCGCGCCATAACCGAACAAGGCTTCGCGCAGACGCCAGCGACACAAGGCGAATGCGCGGCCCTGGAGGTTATCCACCGCCCAAAAATCGCTGAGCAGGAAATACCCGTCGAAGCGCATGAAGGGATTGAGGTTGATGATCAGTGTGGTGATCCAGGTGGCGCTGGCAAGCATGAACGCCGCCGTGCGCGCCGGGCCATCGGGCAGCAGCGACCAGGCCAGCAAAGCGATGCAGGCCAGCAGCAATTCGGCGAGCACGCCGCCCGCGCCGATCAACAGCCGGGCCCGTCGATCCCTGATCCGCCAGGCGTCGCTGACGTCGGTATAAAACATCGGCAACAGCACCATGAATGCCACACCCATGCTCTGCACCCGGCAACCGGCGCGCTTGGCCATGAAGGCGTGACCGAATTCGTGGCACAACTTGGCAAAGAACAACGCCACGCCGAATGCCAGCGCGCCCCCCAGGCTGAACAGGTGTGGAAAGGTCGCCAGAAACCGCTGCCAGTCCCTGGACACCAGGAAAATGCCCAGACCCAGGGTCAGCGGTATTCCATAACGCAGCACGCCAGGGCCAAACCGCGCGAGCCAAGGCCAGGCGCGATTGAGAAACGCATCCGGACGCCACAGCGGTATGCGGAAAAACAGGTATTGATGCAGCAGGATCTGCCACACGCTCTGGCGCTGGGAAGCCGTCTTGTACTGATAGCTGTCACGTTGTTGCGGGTCCATGGCGCTGATCAGGTCATGTCCGCGCAAGAAGCCCAGCAACTGCTCCAGCGATTCGTCATTGAGCGGCAGGCCCGGCTCGCGGTTGGCCGCCTGCAGCACCTGTTCCGGATCGCCCAGGGACCAGTGTCGCAGCATGCGCATGGCCGCCGCGCCCAACTTGAAATAGCGGCCGCGTACCGGATCGGCCAGCGTCCATTGGGGTGAGCCGTCCGGGTCGGGGGCGGCCGCGGACAGTTGCAGATCGGCCCGCAAGCTCGGCAGGACCACGCTACAAGCCCACGCTCTGGCGCAGACCTGCCAGTGGCCGACGCAACAGGTACAACGCCAGCGGCGCGCGATCGCCGAAAATCTTCGCCGTTCCCCGCAGGCCGATGCGCGGCGCCGTGGCATCGAATCGCGCATCCAACCGATAGGCCAACTGTCCGGCGGCGGTAGGTTGCGCTTCGTAGGTCGAACGCTCAAGCCGGGCCAGGTGCCGTTGCAACGGATCGCTGTCGAGAAACAACGCCACCTGTGCGCCCGGCTCCAGAGCAATCGCATCGCCCACCGCCAACTCGATACGCAACTCGGCCTGGTTCGGATCGGCAATTTCCATCAGCCGCTCGCCGGTCTGCACGGGCTTGCCGAGCCAGCGCTCGGCGTCGGCGAATACCGCGATGCCGTCACGCTCGGCGCGGACTTCGCTGCGCTTGAGCAACTCCATCGCGTAGTCGCGCTCGGCGCGTTTCTGCTCGACGCGAGCCGCCAGCAAGTCGATCTTCGAACTGGACTCGGCGTCGGCAAACGAGCGCTGGGAATTGGCCTTGAGCTCCGCCTCGGCCACGCCCAACGCGCGCTCGGCCACATCGGCCTGGGCCTTGAGGGTGGTGCTTTCGAAGCGCAGCAACAGGTCCCCGCTTTTGACGGTCTGGTTGGGCTTGACCCGGAATTCGGCGATTACGCCATCCAACGGCGCCGCCACCACCTGCCCGCCCAACGGCACCACTTCAGCGGGGGCCAATACGGACTGGCGCACCGGAATCAGCAAGCCCAGCAGCAATACCGCCACCAACGCGACCTGGCGTTTGCGCGTCCAGCGCAGGCGCCACGGCTTGCGAGGTTGCAGCGCCAGCCACGCATGGCTGTAGGTGTCGCCCAGCTGCGACAGCAGCACTTGTTCCGGCGCCGTCCAGGGAAGGTCGCGGGCCAGCCACAAGCCACCGAAAACCTGGCCTTGATGATCGATCAATGGCAGCCAGAATACGTGCCCGGCCGACAGGCTTCGCCAATCCGCCTGGACCGATTCGCTCACCTCGTCAGGGGCAATGACCCGCGCCTTGTCCAGCGTCCCCTTTTTGAACAATTGCGCGACTGCTTGCTCGACAAACGCCACGAACGGCGCGTTCGGCTCGACGGCGCTGACGCCGGTCACGGCTTGCACTTTACCGGCGATCAATAGCGCGGCATGACGAAAGCCGAACAGGGCCTGGCCATCGTTCACCAAGCTGTAGCTCAGCTGCTCCGGCGTACGCGCGGCCCTCGTCTGGCGCTCCAGGTCGAGGAAGCGGGCAAACACTTGCTCGGCGCTGCCCGAAACCGGCGCGTTCACTTCGACTCCGAGAAGCGCGCCGTGCCGCTCATACCGGACAGCAGGCCGCTGGCATCCGGAACACTCGCCACCAGCAACAGCGTCTGGCTGCCCTCGTCGATGCGCGCGCCCAGGCGCTTGACCGTCGCTTGCAGCGGCTGGCCAGTTTCATCGGGAACAAAGGTAAAGGGCTGGCCGGGCTTGAGCTTGCCCATCCAACGCGAGGGAATCAGCAGGTGAATTTCCAGCGTGCGGTTGTCCACGACGTCCAGCAACGGCGCTCCGGCCGCGACGCTTTCATAACGCTGGACCTTGCGCGCCACCACCCGCCCGTCGAACGGCGCGATAACGCTGCAGCGCTTGACCTGCACTTGATAAACCTGGGACTGCGCCTGGGCCTCGCTGAGCCGGGCCTCGGCCCGCGACACCTCGAAACGCCCGACGGATTTCAACGCGGCGAGCTGCCGATTGTGGGCCAGCTCTTCACTGGCGCCCCGGCTCGCCGCCTGGGCCGCGTTGAGCTGGGCCTGATAGGCCGAGCAATCGAAACGCGCCAAGGTGTCGCCCTTCTTGAACGACTCACCCTCACTGAACGGCAACTCGACAATCCGCCCGGCCAACTCGCTGGCGAGCACGGCTTGATCCCGCGCCCGAAGCACTCCTCGCGCCTCGCTGCTCGACGCACTGGCGGAGATGTTGCCCTCCAGCAACGGATCGTCGGAAGCCGGCGTCTGCGCCTGAACCCCGCACGTTATGAAGGCCAATCCCACAACCCAACTGCACAAACGTCGCATGACCGTTACTCCCTGACGGATGGGCGGAGTCTACGACAGCGGTGGAGAGCGTCAAGGAGGAACCGTGAGAGGTATGAAATCTGCTGGTCCTGCGCGCACTGTGGCGAGGGGATTTATCCCCGTTGGGCTGCGCAGCAGACCTAAATGGTTGAAGACCAACAGCCTGACACACCGAGATAACTGTTTTCAGGGCCGCTTCGCGTCCCATCGGGGATGAATCCCCTCGCCACGGGTTGAGTAACATCAGCACTGATAGCGTTGGCCTTACACTTTCTTCTACTTAGGATGCCCCCACTCAACCCCATACGCAGAGATTAAATTCGCTGGCCGTTGGGGTGAAAACACCGGCTTCGGCCGGTTTTTTCGTTTCTGCGGATTGAGAACAACCCTGAACTGAACGCACTCCCTGTGGCGAGAGAGCAAGCCTGCTCGCGATGACGTCAGCCCAGACAACCCCAAACCTGTGGCGAGGGAGCTTGCTCCCGCTGGCCTGCGCAGCAGGCCCCCAACATTCCTTCAGGCAAACCGCATGGCCCGGTTTTGCTGCGCAGCCGAGCGGGAGCGAGCTCCCTCGCCACGGGTTCGGAGGATGACTTCAGAACGATTCAACGCTGCATCCCCCAACGCTTCACCGTCACCCGCTCCAGACTGTCGAACACCAGGTTCTCGACGAGCAGCCCGATAAGGATCACCACCGCCAAACCGGCAAACACCTTGTCGGTGTACAGCTCGTTGCGGTTCTGGAAGATGTACCAGCCCAAACCGCCCTTGCCGCTCGTGGCGCCGAACACCAGTTCGGCAGCGATAAGGGTTCGCCAGGCGAAGGCCCAGCCGATCTTCAGCCCGGCGAGGATCGACGGCAACGCGGCCGGGATGAGGATGAACAGCACAAAGCGCAGGCCCTTGAGCCCGTAGTTGCGCCCGGCCATGCGCAGCGTTTCGGACACGCCCAGAAAACCCGCATACATGTTCAACGCCAGCGCCCATAGCACCGAATGCACCAGCACGAAAATCAGGCTGTTCTGTCCCAGGCCGAACCACAACAGCGCCAACGGCAACAGGGCGATGGCTGGCAATGGATTGAACATCGACGTCAACGTGCTAAGCAGGTCGCGGCCCAACTGCGTCGACACCGCCAAAGTGGTCAAGCCAAACGCCAGGATGATGCCCAGCAGATAACCCTTGAGCAGCACCACCAGGGAAATCCACACCTTGCCCAGCAGCTCGCCGCTGAGCAAACCGTCGTACAACGCGTTGGCGGTTTGCAGGAAGCTCGGCAGCAGCAAATCGTTGTTCTGGTAACGCGCCACGCCCTCCCACAGCACCGCCAGCGCTATCAGGATCAGGCTTTTGCGCAGCCAACCCTGTTGCCACAGGCGCTGGCCCAAGGGCAACTCCCGCTCCAGCGGCACGTGGGTCAGCGGTTGCAGATCGACTTCGTATTCTTCGCGCACTGGCAATAACTGGCTCATCAAACCCTTTCCTCAATACGCGATACGGATATCGGCAAACCCCAGCTCACGCTCGGCCTCCGGCGACTGGCCTTGCTCGAACAGCAACGAATGAATCCGCCGTGCCGTGTGCTGGAAACCCACGCCGCCAAGGCTGTGCAGATCGTATTGATGGCTGTGGATTTCCGCCCGGACCCGTCCCGGGTGCGGCGACAACAGCAGAATACGATTGCCCACCACCAGCGCCTCCTCGATGGAGTGAGTGACGAACAGCAGGGTGAAACGCACCTCCTCCCAGAGCAGCAACAATTCTTCCTGCATTTTACGCCGGGTCAGGGCATCGAGTGCGGCGAAGGGCTCGTCCATCAACAGGATTTTCGGCTGCATCGCAAGCGCCCGGGCAATCGCGACACGGGCCTTCATGCCCCCCGACAAGGTGTGGGGGTAGGCATCGGCAAACGCCGCCAGCCCCACTTTGTCGAGATAGTGCAGCGCCCGCTCTTCGGCTTCGCGACGCTTGAGCGTGCCCGACGCCAGCAGCGCGAACATCACGTTCTGCTTGACGCTTTTCCAGGGCGGCAGTTGGTCGAACTCCTGGAACACGACGATCCGGTCCGGACCCGGCGCGTTGACGGTTTGGCCTTGCAGTCGGATCTCGCCTTCACTCGGCGCGATGAAACCGCCGATGGCCTTGAGCAGCGTGGACTTGCCGCACCCGGACGGGCCGAGCAGTACAAAACGGTCCGCCGGATCGACTTCGAAACTGACTTGATGGGTAGCCCGCACCACACGCTGCGGGGTGCGGTATTCCAGGCTGACGTTGTCCACCGCCAGCAACGCGGTGTCGGTGCGGGTGGCGTTGCTGGCCGCGTGGCCTTGCAATGGCGCGTTCATGACGATCAGCTCCCCTGCAACGGTTTTGCGTCCTGGAAGAAATAATCTTCCCAGGAGGCCGGTTTGTTCTTGATCGCACCGACGCGGTAGAGGAACTCAGCCAATGGGTAAGTGTTCTTCGGCGTGACGGTGAATTCGATCTGGGGGTTTTCGATGATCTTGAGCAAGGTCGCGCGGTCAATCTTGGCCTTTGTCACCCGCAGGTAAGTGTCCGCCGCCGCGCCTTTGTCATTCTGGGCAAACTCGGCGGCCTCGGTCAGGGCCTCGATGAACGCCTTGTACGTCTTCGGGTTTTCATCACGGAATTTTTCGGTCGCGAACAGTACGGTGGGCGAGTTCGGCCCGAGCACGTCATAGGAATTGAGTACGACGTGGACGTTGGGGTTTTGCAGGGCCTGATCCTGGAACGGCGGGTTGGAAAAGTGCCCGGTCAACTCGGTGCCGCCGGCCATCAGCGCGGCCGTGGCGTCCGGGTGCGGGACGGCCAGGGTGTACTTGTCGAGACGATTGAAATCCTTGTCGCCCCACTGCTTGGCGGCGGCCAGTTGCAAGAACCGCGATTGCACCGACACGCCCACCGCCGGCACCGCGATGCGGTCCTTCTCGGTGAAGTCAGCGATGGTCTTGACGGTCGGGTTGTTGCTCAGCAGGTAATAGGGGAAATTGCCCAAGGATGCCACGGCCTTGACGTTCTGCTTGCCACGGGTGCGGTCCCAGACCGTCAACAACGGCCCGACACCGGCCCCGGCAATGTCGATGGAGCCCGACAACAACGCATCGTTGACCGCCGCACCGCCCGACAGTTGGGTCCAGTCGACCTTGATATCGATGCCCTCCTCCTTACCGTGTTTCTCGATCAGTTGCTGGTCGCGAACCACGTTCAACAACAAGTAAACGATGCCGAACTGCTCGGCGATGCGAATCTCGCCTTCGGCGTGGGCGCTGGCCGGCGCGATCAGGCTGCTGGCGAGCAGGCTGAACCCCAGGCCGATAGCTGCGGCCAGCGGTGCAAAAACAAGGCGTTTGGACATGGTGATTCTCCGGGCAATTTGCGCGCTGCGCAGCCGATCAGAAAGGGGCGTCGCCCTGGATGGTGGTGCGGTACAGCTTGCGACGCAGATGGCTCGGGCAACCGGCTGCCAAGTGGATCAGCGAGCGGTTGTCCCAGAACACCAGGTCGTGGGGCTGCCATTGATGGCGATAGATGTTCTGGGGCAGCACGCTGTGGGCATACAGCTGCGTCAGGATTGCGGTGCTTTCATCCTCTGGCAAACCAACGATGCGGGTGGTGAAGCCCTCGCTGACGAACAACGATTTACGCCCGGTTTCCGGGTGGGTGCGGACGATTGGATGCACCACTTCGGCCACCTGGGCCAGTTGCTCTGGCGTCAACGTCGGGCGCCAGTTGCCTTCGAATTTGGTCTCGCTGTAGCGCGCCGTGTAGGAATGCGCCGCCGAACGGCCCTCGACCGCCTTCCGCAGCGTTTCGGGCAAACCGTCCCAGGCCTTGTGCATGTCAGCGAATAGCGTATCGCCGCCTTCGCTCGGCAGCTCCTGGGCATGGAGCATCGAGCCGAGGCTGGGCAATTGCTTATAGGAAAGGTCCGAATGCCAGAACTTGCCGGCGTCCCCAAGGCCGACGGATTGACCGTTTTCGATGATGTTGGAAACGATGAGGATTTCCGGATGCCCGGCCAGCAGGAACTGCTTGAGCACATGGGTCTGCAGCACGCCAAAACGACGGCTGAAGGCGATGTGCTGTTCGGGGGTGATGCGTTGGTCGCGCAACACCACCACGTGATAGTCGAGGTGGGCGCGGTGGATGCGAGCGAAATCCTGGTCGTCGATGGGCCGGGACAGGTCCAGGCCGATAATCTCGGCGCCTACGGCATCGGGGAATGGGCGGATCTCGAACGACTGCGGCGCGATGTTCGCGGCATTTGAATCTGGAGAAAAAGAAATGGCTGACATACATCACTCCCACGCACG
Source organism: Pseudomonas algeriensis (assembly GCF_048847255.1). Taxonomy (NCBI): domain Bacteria; kingdom Pseudomonadati; phylum Pseudomonadota; class Gammaproteobacteria; order Pseudomonadales; family Pseudomonadaceae; genus Pseudomonas; species Pseudomonas algeriensis. Next base: position 220,079 of record NZ_JBKKRK010000010.1, read on the forward strand.
GCGCGCTTCAATGGCGCGCAATCGATCAAAACTCACGGCGTTACCGTGTTGGTTTGTGTCGTGCGGCGCGCCGATTGGTCGGCAGGTACGCAGGGGGATGACTCTAAAGATATAAGAGCGTTAGTTTAAATATTAAAAACGCATAATCATATGGCCGAACCGACGGTCTGGAAACGACGCCCTTGGCGAGGGAGCTTGCTCCCGCTTGAGTGCGCGGCGCTCGTCGCTTTTTATGGGGCCGCTGCGCGACCCAGCGGGAGCAAGCTCCCTCGCCACAAAAGCACCGAGTCACAGCTCGATTAATTTACCGCTCGTGCAAAGCCTCGGCCCGGGCTTTGACGATCGGCTTGAGCAGGTAGCTCAGCACGGTCTTCTTGCCGGTGATGATGTCCACTGACGCCACCATCCCCGGGATGATCAGCAACGGCTTTTCAGGCGTGCCCAGGTGGCTACGCTCGGTGCGCAGCTTGATGATGTAGTAAGTGCTTTTCTTGTCTTCATCGGTGATGGTGTCGGCGCCGATCTGTTCCAGCTTGGCTTTCAGCCCGCCATAGATGGTGTAGTCGTAAGCCGTGAATTTCACCGTGGCGTCCTGGCCGGGGTGCAGGAAGGCGATGTCCTGGGGACGGATTTTCGCCTCCACCAGGATGGTGTCGTCCAGCGGCACGATCTCCACCAGGTCGCTACCCGGCTGGATCACGCCACCGATGGTGTTCACCAGCATTTTGTTGACGATGCCGCGCACCGGCGACGTCACCAGAGTCCGGCTCACGCGGTCTTCCAGGGCCTTGCCGGTGGCCTGGGCCTTGTTCAGGTCGGTGCGCGCTTCGTTGAGTTGGGTCAAGGCTTCGCTGCGGAATTTACCGCGGGTCTCGTCGATCTTGCGCTGCACTTCCTTGATGGCCGACTCGGCGCGAGGAATCGCCAGCGTCGTGGCGTCCAGTTGCCCGCGGGTCTCGACTTCGGCGCGCTTGAGCCGCAGCACCTCCACCGGCGACACCGCGCCTTGGGCCACCAGCGGCTCGGACATGTTGATTTCCTGGCGTTGCAGCGCCAGGCCGGAGCGGTACTGCGCCTGCTTGGACACGAACTCGCGCAGCTCCTGCTGGCGCTGGATCAACTGCTCCTGCAAGCCACCGATCTCATCGTGCAGTTGCTGGCGACGGCTGATGTACAACGACTTTTCGCTGGCGGCCTGGCCCGGTACGGCCTCGAGCACATCGGCCGGAAAATTCAGCGGTCTATCTTCAACCTCGGCGCTCAGGCGCTCGACCCGCAGCAGCATCGACAGGCGATCGGCCTCGGTTTCCCCGACATTGGAGACAAACCGCGTGTCGTCCAGGCGAATCAACGGCGCGCCAGCCTCGACGATCTGCCCTTCCTTGATGAACAGCTCAGCGACGATGCCACCTTCCAGGTTCTGGATCTTCTGGATCTTGGACGATGGGATTGCCTTGCCGTCGCCCTTGGTCACTTCGTCGATCTCAGCGAAGTTGGCCCACAGCACCAAGAACACAAAGAAGCCGATGATGCCCCAGATCGTCAGGCGCACCACTCGCGGGGCGTCCTCGATCAGTGCCTTGTTGACCTCGGGCAGCGGTTGGCCATGCAGCGAGTCGGAACCCTTGAAATAGCGGCCCACAGCGCCCTTCAAACCTGATTTAAGCAACACTGATCTGCCCCTTTTTCAACGCTTCCATCACGGCGGCCTTGGGACCGTCGGCGAGGATCTGCCCTCGGTCGACCACCAACAGGCGATCCACCAGCGACAGCAACGACGCCCGGTGCGTCACCAACAGCACCGTCTTGTTTTCCACCACGGCGGCCAAGCGCTGTTTCAAGCGTTCTTCGCCGGTGTTGTCCATGGCGCTGGTAGGTTCGTCCAGCAACAGGATGGGCGGATTGAGTAGCAACGCGCGAGCCAGGGCGACGTTCTGGCGCTGGCCGCCGGACAGGTTCTGCCCCCGCTCGCCCACTTGCAGCTCGTAGCCTTGCGGATGCAGGCGTGCGAACTCGTGTACGCCTGCCAGTTCCGCAGCCTGGAGCACCAATTCGTCTTCGACGTAACGGGCGCCGGAGGTCAGGTTGTCGCGCAGGGTGCCGGCCAACAACTGGATGTCCTGGGGCACATAGCCAATGTTGTAACGCAGCTCGCTGACGTCGATCTGGCGAATGTCCACGCCGTCCACCAGCAACGCGCCGTCGTCAGGCTGGTACAGACCCACCAGCAATTTGGCGAGCGAGCTTTTGCCCGAGCCACTGCGGCCGATGATGCCGATCTTTTCGCCCGGCTTGATCACCAGGTTGATGTTCTTCAACGCGGGGTTCTGCTGGTTCGGGTAGGTGAAATTCAACTGCCGGCATTCAACTGCACCCTGCAAGACCTTGCGGCTAAGCGGACGCTCTTCGAAATTGCGTTCCTGGGGCAGCTCCATCATTTGATCGACAGACGTCATGGTCACCCGCGCCTGCTGGTAACGGGTCAACAAGCCCGACAGCGACGCCAATGGGCTCAGGGCACGACCGCTGAGCATGTAGCAAGCGATCAACCCGCCCATGCTCAGGTTGCCGGCGATGATCTGGTAGACACCGAAAACGATCATGATCACCCCGGCCAGTTGCTGGATCAGCAAGGTGATGTTCATCGCCAGGCCGGACAGCATTTTCACCCGCAGTTCGAGACGGCCCAGGGTGCCGATGGTTTGTTCCCACTGATATTGCCGCTCACTCTCGGCGTTGTTGACCTTCACCGCATCCAGGCCGGCGAGGGTTTCGATCAGGCTGGATTGACGCTCGGCGCCCAGGGCCATGGTGCGCTCCATGGTCGCGACCAGGGGCTTTTGCAACGCATAACCGATCAGCAAGGCAATCGGGAACGCCAGCACCGGAATCCACACCAGATGCCCACCGAGGATCGCGATGACCATGAAGATCAGCAGGGTGAACGGCAGGTCGATCAGGCTGGTGAGGGTCAGCGAGGCAAGGAAATCCCGCAGGCTCTGAAACTCATGAATATTCTGGGCAAAGCTGCCCACCCGCGCAGGGCGGTATTTCATGGCCATGCCGACGATGCGCTCGAACAGCGTCGCCGAAATGATCAAGTCGGTTTTCTTGCCCGCCAAATCCAGGCACAAGCTGCGCAGCATTTTCAGGATCAGGTCGAACACATAGGCGCCGGTGATCCCGACGGCGAGTACCCACAGCGTCGACTCGGCCTGGTTCGGCACCACGCGATCGTAGACGTTCATCACGAACAGCGGAGCGGCCATGGCGATGATGTTGATCAACAGGCTGGCGGCGATGGCGTCGGCGTACAACCAGCGGGAACGCATGAGCGTGTCGCGAAACCAGGAACGCGCGCGGGGAATGAGCGTGCCGTGGTTGACGTCAAATTTATGCTGCGGTTGGGCGAAAAAGACTTTGCCGCTGTAGTCGTCGGCAAGCAGCTCATGGCTCACCGTGACTTCGCCGCCTTCGCTTTCGCTGAGCAGCAAGCGCGCCTGGCCGTCCCCGGTCCAGCCCAGCAGCACGGCGCTGCGGCCTTCCTTAAGCAGCAACAGGGCCGGCATTGCAATGGCGGGGATTTGTTCAAGCTTGCGCTGCAGCACCCGGCCTTGCAGACCGGCACGGGCCGCCGCACGCGACAATAATTCGACGCTCAGCCGTTGCTTGGGCAACGGCAGGCCGGTGGTGAGCATCGCCGCGCTGGCAGGCTTCTGATGCAGCATGCAAAGCGCCAGCAAACCATCCAACAATGGGTCGTCGTGCAGCGTGCGCGGGTCATGGACTAGTTCGACTGGACTGACTTCTGATTCCACGCTCGGCACTCTGACTGATAAAAACGGGTGGGAGGACTCAATTCATCCCAGGTAACTGGACCTTGGGTTTCACGTCGTTCTGCACAACCGATGCCAACGGCGCGACCACACCCTGGCTTTTCAGCAACTGGCCCATGGTTGCCTTGATCCGGTACTGGGTGAACAGCTGCACGTTCTTGATTTCCGCCAGGCGACGGGAAGCGCTGAACAACTCGTTTTCGCTGTCGAGCAAGTCGAGCAAGGTACGCTCGCCGAGGCTGAACTGCTTCTGATAGGCCGTGCGCACGTTGGCGCTGCGGTCGACGTATTGCTGGGCGATCGGCACTTGGGCGTTGGCGTTGTTCAACGCGTTCCAGGCCAGGCCCAATTCTTCGTTCAACTGGCGCAGCGCGTTGTTGCGGATATCCAGCGCCTGGTTGGACAGGTAGGACTTGGATTCCAGGTCGGCCTTGTTACTGCCACCGGCGTATAGGTTGAAGCGCATGCGCAGCATGGCTTGCCATTCATTGTTGTGGCCGTTCTGGCCGTCCAGGTCATTGTCGGCGGTGCGACCCAACTCTGCGTCGAAGCGCGGATAGAAGCTCGACTTGGCGGCCGCGTACTGCTGCTCGGCAGCGGCGATATCCGCTTCGGCCGAACGCAGCACCGGGCTGTTGTCCAGCATCTGGGCGCGGGCTTCGGTGAGGTTGGCCGGCAGCAGCGCCATAAAGTCGGCGGGACGCTCCAATTGATCCGGCAGTTGGCCGACGGCGCTGAGGTAATTGGTCTCGGCGTCGGCCAGGTTGGTCTGTTCGGTGATGAGGTTATTGCGGGCCTGGGCCATGCGCGCTTCGGCCTGGTCCAGGTCGGCGCCGCTGCCTACGCCACGGGAGGTGCGCAGCTTGATCTGATCGAAGATGCGTTCGTGGCTTTTGAGGTTTTCCTCGGCCAGGCGCACGAATTCGCGACGGGTCAGCACGTCCAGGTACACCTGGGCCACGGTCAAGCCAGTGCGCTCAGAGGCGTCGAGCAAGGAATAGGCACGGGCATTGACGTTGGCTTGTTGACGCCCCACTTCGCTGGACGTCGCAAAACCGTCAAAAACCATTTGCGACAGGCGCAGGCTCGACTCGCTGCGGTTCAAGGTTTCCCAATGATTATTGGTGCCCGAACGGGTGGTCACGCTGTCGGTGCCTTCACGGCCGTACCCGGCTGCGAGGTCCACTCTAGGCAGGTAGCCGCCCTTGGCAGCCTTGAGCTGATAATCCGCCGCCAGGCGACTGTTCACGCCCGCCTGGATTTCCGGATGAACATCCAATGCTTGTTGCATGGCCTGCGGCAAGGTTTGTGCTTGTACGAAACTGGCGGCGAGGGCGAAAGGTAAAGCCTTGAGCAGATGCGAACGCATGGTTGGTTAAATCCCGAAAACGCTTGTCTTGAATCACAGCGAAACGTGGCGCTGCATCGGATGATGGCAACCGGAATGACCGTATGTCGGAAAGTTCAAAACAGGGGTTGGAACACGCACTGAAAGAACAGGTCGCCGCTTAAATATCAATGTGACATTACAGAAGCGATTGTTTAGGATGGCCGGCAGAAGGTCAATAGTTTGGCAGCAACAAAAACCTTCCGCAGTTGCCGCCAATAAACCGTCAAATTTAAAGCGTCAAAACATTTTTCCTTAGTGAGCATGTACGTCCAGACCGCTACGGCCAACGAGGCTGTCGGGTCCATGGAAGTCTACTGAACGTGGTACCCGGAGAGTCTTCAATGAGCAGTGTTATTGCCGTCGTCAAAAGCATTGTTGGTCAGGTTTTCGCCGTATCCCCCGAGGGTATTCGGCGCGTACTCATTGAAGGCGACCGCCTTAACGTGGGCGACCAGTTGGACACCGGCCCTGCCGGTGCCGTCACATTGGAGCTGGCCGATGGCCGCTCGCTGGACCTGGGCCGGGACACCCAATGGAGCGCCAATGCTGCGGACTCCTCCACTGATCTGGAACAGGCCGCCGCCCAAGCCGCGCCCTCGGTAGACGAACTGCAACAAGCCATCGCCGCGGGCGTCGACCCGACGACCGCTCTGGAAGCCACCGCTGCCGGCCCAACCGCTGCTGGCACGGGCGGTGCGGCCGGTGGTGGCCACAGCTTCGTCGTACTGGATGCCACGGCTGGCAGCGTCGATCCGACAATCGGTTTTCCTACGGAAGGACTCGCCGCGGCTGCCGCCACCGATGACAACATCCTGGGTGGTGACACCACTGCCGATACGACCGCCAACGCCGTGCTCAATGCGACCATGACGCTGAGCGCCACGCCGACCCTGACCGAGGCCGGCGGCGTGCTGGTCTACACCGCGACCGTCACCCAGGCGCCGCTGACCAACCTGACCGTGACCTTGTCCAACGGTGCAGTCATCGTCATTCCAGCCGGACAACTGACCGGCAGCGTCAATGTGCCGCTCGCGCCAAACGACACGGTCTATAACGACCCAAGCCAGATCAGCGTGACTGTCACCGGCACCACCGGCGGCAGCGGCATCGCCGTGACCGTACCCACCACGCCCGCCGTTACCCAGATCACCGACACCGTCGACACCACCACCGTCACCCTGAGCGCAGGCGACACCGTTACCGAAGGCGGTCAGATCACTTACACCGCCACGCTGACCAATCCTGCCCAGACGCCAGTGACCGTGACCTTGAGCAACGGCTCGGTCATCACCATTGCCGCCGGCCAGACCACCGGCACCGTCGCTGTCGATACTCCGCCGAACGATGTCTACAACAATGGCAGTACTGTCAGCGCCACCATTACTGGCGCAACTGGGGGTAACTTCGAGAACCTGGTTCCGAATACGGCGCCTGCGGTCACGACGATCACTGATTCGCTTGACACCACGACCGTGACGTTGACCGCTAACCCGACGGTGAATGAAAACGGCACGATCACTTACACCGCCACGCTGACGGGTGCCGATGGCAAACCCGTCACTGCTCAGAACGGTCCGGTTACCGTGACGCTGGAAAGCGGTAAAACCATCACCATCGCAGCGGGCGCAAGCTCGGGTGTGTTGGATGTAGCGGTTGGCAACGACGTTTACCAGGGTCCAACGACGGTTACCGAATCGATTGCCTCGGCATCCGGTGGCAACCTCGAAGCTATCGCACCTAACACCACGCCAGTCAGCACTGTGGTCAGCGATGTCAACGACACCACTACCGTGACCTTGACTGCTAACCCAACCGTGAACGAAAACGGCACCATCACCTACACCGCCACCCTGACCGGCGCCGATGGCAAGCCCGTCACTGCCCAGAATGGTCCTGTAACGGTCACGCTCGAAAGCGGTAAGACGATCACCA